>CP090855.1:1800000-1987288 GCA_041879425.1 Vibrio pomeroyi
GTTTTGGCCGGTGCATTGTTGTCGGCTCGTTGTTTGTTGGTGCTTAATGGGCGAAAAATTCTAAATTCGCCATCCTCGGAGCCGTAGAACAGTGCGACCAAGTTAGTATTTTGTTTGAAGATGATATCGACCGAAGCTAACCAAGACTCTTTTTCAACCGAAGAGGTTTGTTGAGCGACAAACGGGCTGACTGCCATTACGTTTAAGGTTGTGATGACAGGGGCAATGGCTTGTTTAAATACCGATTCCAACTTATCGCGATGTTCATTACTGACCTCGCGAACTGTGCCTAACAACAACTCTTGAGAATGCCGATAGCTTATTGATATCAATACCGCACCGACAAAGGTTGTCAAAATTAAGAAAAGGCTAGTGATGTGGATACTCAGCGGATATCGTCTTCGTCTCATCAAACACTCCAACTTGTGAATTGGTTTAAGTATTGACGAACTTGAGTAGGTTGCAAAAAATTGGCTCAATTACCGGGTTTGCATGGAATACGTGCAGGAGAGGCGGTCTATCCGTTCTATCGTGCAAAGCAAACGAGTAACAATAAAGCCTCACGTTTTGGTGCTAATTGTCACTTTCAACTGATAAACTGATTAAATTGTTGCCACGAGGCACTCCTTTTCAGAAAGCGGTTCAGGGATACCTTTTTGAAAAACGTTTAGAGACCAAGCTAGAGGGCATTGTTTCATGGAACTCAAAGTAGATACTCATACCCACACATACGCAAGTGGTCATGCTTACAGCACGCTTATCGAGAATGCCAAGTCGGCAAAACAAAATGGCTTAGACATGTTTTGCACTACTGACCATTCAGAGTCGATGCCGGGCGCGCCACACTATTGGTTCTTCAGTAATCAGCGTGTGCTTCCTCGCTTTATCGAAGACGTTGCGATTATCCGCGGCGTGGAATCAAATATTATGAACACACAGGGTGAAATCGATATTCATCCGAGTGTGGATAAGAACCTAGATTGGGTGATTGCCAGCTTCCACGAGCCAGTATTTCGTCCATCGGATGTCGCAACTCATACAGAAGCGTTGTTGAATGTGATTAAGGGCGGTCGAATCGATGCACTTGGCCACTTAGGTAACCCAAATTTTGATTTCGATTTCGAAGCTGTGATTGAATGCGCAGTCCAACATAACGTCGCAATCGAAATCAACAACACCACACTTAAAGGCAATAGCCGAGTGGGTAGTGTCGACCGCTGTTTCGAGATCGCAAGAATTGCGAAAGCGAAAGGGGCGTTCATTACTACCGGGAGTGATGCGCATTTCTGCCAAGATGTGGGCGGGCTGGATCTAGTGTCTTCACTGCTTGATGAGGTGGGCGTGGATTCGAGTAAGGTTATTACCCACTCGCCAAAGCAATTCCTGTCATTTTTGGCGTTGCGCGGTCGTAATGAAATCCCAGAATACTCAGTTCTTGCTTAAGAGAATGTCGGTGGGTTTGCATTTCGACACAATCAATTTTTGTGCCTGTCAGATTTTTGTATACACTAGCCGAAAATAATAAAGTCGAAGTGCCACAATCATGATGGCGCTATCTTCAAAGTCACAGTTTCACTTGGAGAAACAATGAAAACTCGCTCAATCCTTTTATCTGGCTTAATCGCTGCTGCAGTAATGTCTGGCAACGCATTTGCTAATGTTGACCTTAAGAAAAACATGCAAGAAATGAAGCTTGCGTTTAAACAAGCGGCAGAAGCTCAAAACATCGAAGAGATGCAGAAACCTATCGTTCGCTTAGATACGTTAGTGGCAGAGCTGAAAACGGGTGTTTACCCAGTAGAAAAAGAAGACAACTTCATGGAAGGCTTCAAAAAAATCAGTGCTTCAATTGATAGCATTGAACAGAAGCTAGACCAAGGTGACTTTGAAGCTGCGCAGCAAGAACTGCGCACGATTGATGGTCTTCGCGAAGAGTACCACGAGAAGCGTAACCCAAGCATTTGGAGCAAGATCTTCGGTTAATTCGCTTGTTCACTAGAGTGACCAGATAACAAAGTTTAACTTTTAAAGCGCCGCTTATATTTCCTTTTTTAGGAAAATATAAGCGGCGCTTTTTATTGTCTTTTTTCTAATCAGTTTGATGCACTGAGGTGCGTGATATTTTATTAGCGCTTCTGTTGTAACCAGTTTTTAACCAAATAGAGTGTGCGTTAGCTTCAATTTTTTAACCTGATGTTAATCTTTACGTTTACCTATATAGCAAGTGCCTCATAATAAGGGAAATTTATAAAGATTTGGAATAATGCGCCGAACCTCGTTCAACCTCTCCATGTTACTTGCTACAGCGTTAAGTTGGGCTTTAGTAACATTAATGCCTGTTATCAATGCTCATGGTAACAGTGCGGGAGTGTGGGCGTCGTTGTGTACGGTCAACGGCTTTGAACTGGTTCAAATTGAAGAAGGCGAACCGAATACTCACAAAGGTAAGCCGTGTCCGTTTAGTCATTTTTCCACATTTCACCAAGATGAACTTCCAACTACACTACTGACAACTCGACTGAGTTCTATTGTCTCAGACAGCTACGCTTTTTTGGCTCTAAGCGAACGCTACACGAGGCAAGCCCCGCGCGGCCCTCCCTTTGTTGCTGCTTATACCTAACCCATTAAAATAATTAAAAAACAAGTATTAAGTAAAGTTAAACATGCCTTAGTGACTTTCTGATTTTTCAGAAGGTACATTTGCGTGTGTCAAAGGAAATTATAATGTTGAGAAATGAATCTCAAACCCTTGCGAAAGCACAAGCGACTTCGCAACCTAAAAGCAGTGCAACAACCGGTTCGAAAAGCAATATAAAAAGAAAAAACCGCAATAAAACTCTCTACTTCCTCACATGGCGCTGGCACTTCTATGCTGGGCTATTCGTTATCCCGTTTATGTTAATGCTAAGCATTACAGGCTTGGTGATGCTGTTTGATGATGTAATCGAACTCGCTTTCCATCACGATGCGATTGAGATTGTTGCATCGGGCGAACCTATCAAGGTGTCACAACAATTATCTGCCGTACAAAATCAATACCCACAAGATTCGGTGACACAATTTGTACCGAGTAAAGCGCCTGATCTGGCCAACCGTTTTTCGGTAGCACTTGAAGATGGGACGTCCGCTTTCGCCACGGTGAATCAATACACGGGCGAAGTGGTAGGAGAAATCCCGCGCAGCGATAGCCTTTACCAGCTCGCGAATGATATTCACGGAACATTACTGATTGGCGATTGGGGTGATTACCTGATTGAGGTTGCAATCAGCTTGTCGATTCTACTGTTAGTGAGTGGAATCTATTTATGGCTTCCTCGAGACAACGCGAGCCGCGCTGGTTTTCTGAAGCTTAGATTTGGTTCAGGAACGCGTGTTTTAATGCGTGATTTGCATGCGAACATCGGTGGAACACTGTCATTCATTCTTCTGTTGTTTATTCTATCGGGGTTATCATGGACAGGTTTCTGGGGCGGTAAGTTAGTTCAAGCATGGAGCACTTTCCCTGCTCAAATGTGGGATGATATCCCGCTGTCTGATAAGACACATGCATCGCTTAACCATGGCTCGGAAGAAGAACTTCCGTGGAACTTAGAACAAACACCACTTCCGTTGTCTCAGGATAAGCCTGCAGAACATGTACATCATGTGGAAGAGGCGCCTGAACCTCATGATCATTCCAAGACGGGGGAAGATCACTCTCAACATGTGATGGCAGCAAGCAGCTTTGGTATTGATGAAGTCATCGAAAAAGCCCGTTCTCTCGGCTTCACGCAATACAAGGTGAACTTCCCACGCTCAGAAACGGGTGTTTACACAGTGACAGCGAATACTATGGGCGGTGATATCATCGACCCAACTCAGGATCGTACCACGCACCTAGACCAATACTCAGGTCGTATTCTGGGTGAGGTGACCTGGCAGGATTACAACTTTATCGCCAAGACACTGGCGGTCGGTATTTCTCTACACCAAGGTGACATCAGCATCATCAACAAACTTCTAAACGCTCTGTTCTGTTTTGCGTTCATTGTTGTATCGGTGACTGGCGGTGTTATGTGGTGGATGCGCAGACCTTCCGGCCAACGCAAGCTTGGAGCACCACCTAAGTTTGGTGATGCAGGCTTATGGAAAGCCGGCTTGGTAAGCGTTGTGGTTATTTCAGTACTGTTTCCACTTGCGGGAGCAACGATTGTGACAGCCATGCTATTGGATCGGCTGCTGTTCTCACGTGTTGAGAAATTCAAGACGGCATTGAGTTAATTGATACACAAACGGACTTTCTCGACTTGAGAAGGTCCGTTTTATTAATCAGGCAAGTGCTTCTTCTGTGAGGAAGACTTTAGACTGCACTAGAATTGATAAAGCTCGAGCGGCAGGCCGTCTGGGTCTGCGAAAAACGTAAATGATTTCCCCGTAAACTCATCCACTCGAATCGGTTCGACTTCGATTCTTTGTCCTTCCAAATAGCTTTTAACTTGTTGAACGTCATCAACACAAAAGGCTAAATGTCTCAGCCCTTGAGCTTCTGGAAAGCTTGGTCTTTCAGGTGCATTAGGGAAGCTAAATAACTCTATTTGAGCGCCATTAGGTAGTGCTAAGTCGAGCTTGTACGACTGGCGTGTTTCGCGGTAATTCTCTGCAATAATTTCCAGCTTTAAAATCTCAGTGTAAAAGCGTTTTGAGGCTTGGTAGTCTGAGCAAATAATGGCGGCGTGGTGTATTCCTTTCAGCATCAGTTTATTTCTCCTGCCAACTTGTCACCTAAGTGCTCCATCGCGTAATCAATGAATACACGTAATCGTGCGGGCATGTACTTGGTTTGAGCGAACTGCATAGCGATAGCGCCGTGGTAATTACTCTTAATCGTCCAATCTTCTAATACTTGCACCACAGAGCCTTCAGTCAATGCATCTTGAATAACAAAGTCGTGGAAAATACCTACGCCAAGGCCTTCTTTCACACCTTTGAGTCGCATCTGAGAGTGGTTCACTGCGTAACGGCCACTGACGGATACAGTGTGGAATTCATCGTCTTTCAAGAAATCCCAAATGTGGTCTTTGTCTGTCTCTGCAAGGTATAAACAGTCATGTTCCGAAAGGTCGGTAGGGTGGCTAGGAACCCCTTTGGCTTTCAGATAGTCAGGGCTTGCACATAACACGAGGTTTGTCTTTCCAAGCTCTTTCAAAACCAAGCTCTCGTCGGGCTTATCGGTAAGGCGAAAGGCAATGTCGATGCCTTGGCGCAATATGTCGATGTCGCCATCAGCAGCCCTTAACTTGAGTTGAATCTTTGGATACTGATTTAAAAATGGAACAACGAAAGGCTGTAGAACCGAGTTCAAGAAGGCTTCTGGTGCCGCTACCGTTATAGAGCCCGCAGGTTCAGTGTGATCAGAGGTAGACAGTTCAACCGCTTGCTGCGCCGCATTGATCATGACTACGCTTTGGTCGTAAACCAGTTGGCCGGCTTGCGTGATAATCAATGTACGAGTTGTACGTTCAAACAGCTTCACTGAGAGCGCTTTTTCTAAGCGAGTGATTAGTTTACTCAACGCTGAGGGTGTCACCCCTAACTGTTTTGCTGCCGCGGTAAAGCTCCCTTCATTTACCACTAAAATGAACGAGGCGAGATCAGGAAGGAGAGCAATGAGCTTAGGATTAATCATAAGTATCCAGTTAAACAAGTTTCAACGATGAACGTAATAGCAATTGTGAGTGATTACGTGTAATTTGTGAATCAATTTCATTAATTAAGTCGCGTGTTTTGCTTATGTGGCAAGTACCATGTAATAACTGAGATAAGTGAACTACACTGTTAAAAAAAGCTAGGTAAGTGACCGATGAATAAAGAGAATTTCTCAGAAGAGTTAAAACGACTTCGCGAAGCTGCATCTATTTCTCAGGAAGAATTCGCAGAGTTATTGTCCCATTCTCATCGAGCATTTTCAGGTGTGAATCAGGTAATGGTGAGCCAGTGGGAAAGGGCAAAAACATTGCCGAGTTTTGTGCGTCGTCTGGGTATCGCGAGCTTCTTTCAGGTCGATTACGATTTCTCCGTTGAAGAAATGGTGCAAGTGAAAGCCGCTACTAAGAATGCAGAGCGTCCATTTAGTGTTGATATGGGTTATGACTATGAGGTGACGAGCGTTGAGTCATACAGCATGGGGACACTGCCAGCGAAAAGGCTCAAATCCATTCAAATCATGCATCAAAAAACCTATGGCAAAGATTTTATTGAGGTTTCTAAACATCTGGGTGTGATAAAAGAAGATATGCAGGTGCTGTGCTTTCTTTTTGAAGGCGTCATTATTGGACATGTGGTGTATGACGGATTAAGTAAGATGCTTTGCAGTGTTGGTGCCGTTAGTATTGTTATTCGTCGTAAGATATTCGATTACATGGCGGACAATTTATCGGGTACTGAATTTCGCTTTCCTACTCTTGATCCTGCTATGAGTCAGTTCCTGTATGACCTCTATCTAGAACCTTATATGAGTAAGCTCGGCATGCCGTTCTTCAAGGCAGACATAAAGAAGATAGTGAAAAATCCCTTTTCTCAGAACATCCAAAATAAACACGATATCTACTTCAAGTACATCCGTTACCACGACCTTAAGCAGAAGAAAAAAAGCGTCGAATTTGTATTAAGTTAGAGCCAGTTAATGTGTTCTACATAACCAATCTAAGATCTGTTAAGGGCAGGGGTTTCGAATATAAGAAGCCTTGGTATTGATCAAAACCAAGCTGGTGGATTCGTTGATGTGTATCTGAATCTTCAACGCCTCCGCCACAGTCTCAATGCCAGATTCTTTGCAGTACGCTAATGTTTGTTTAACCAACTCAGAGCGTGCTGGTTCAGCGCTATTCACAATCGACTTGTCAAATTTTACTTCGTCGACATTGAGGCTCTTCACCTTATTCATGTCTGAATGACCAATGCCAAAATCATCGATAGAGATTTTTATGCCCAGAGATTTAAAACGCTGAATCTGTTCACACAATTTTTCGTCCAGCTGATCATTTTCACTTAGCTCAAAAGTCAGTTGCTCCGCTTTGAAAGATGCATTCCACAGCAGCTCACGAACTTTCTCAACGTTATCTGGGTTCGCTAATACTTTCTTGCTGATATTCACTGCCAAGTTGAGGTGAACAGAGAGTGACTTCATCTCAGTGAGAGATTGCTCAAGCACACTAAAGAAGATCTCTTCTTCATAACCTAATGCAAATGCACGGTCGATAAACACACCTGGAGAGAAAATGCCTTCCTCTGGGATATCTAGGCGAAACAGTGCTTCAACCCCAGTCACTTTCTCGATACTCGGCTCAACCTTTGGCTGATAAAAGCAGGTGTACCAGTCGTTTTCGAAGGCTTCTTGAATGATGTGATCGGATAGTGTCATGGGCTTGTTTCTCATCTTATCTTGGGCATCTGTGTAACGGCCGCACATTCTGAGAGAAACGGTAATTAACCACTATATCGTTTTGAGGTGAAAAATCGATATTTGATATGAAAGCGAAATTAGACCGAAGTGGAGGGCGATTTGACGCAAAAAAGAACAGGTAAGACGCGTTTATGTGCCCTGTGTCACTGGGATGAACTATTATTCGTGCCTCAGGTTCACTAATGTTTTTCCAACTAAAGGGATAATCGGAATGCGGATGTTCAACTAGAATATAGGCATTAGTTTTACAGTGTAAATGATCGTTTTGAGATCGTTTATATCCCTACATAAAGCGGCGCGTGATGCTGCTGAATAATAATTAGGAAGGAATGAACAATGTCTTCTGCATTTTACCAACAGATTCAAACTCAAATCGAAGAAGTTAAAGAAGAAGGTCTTTACAAGTCTGAGCGCATTATCACTTCTGCTCAAAAAGCAGCGGTTTCTATCTCGACTGGTGAAGAAGTATTAAACTTCTGTGCAAACAACTACTTAGGCCTTGCTAACCACCCTGATCTGATCGAAGCTGCTAAAGGCGGTATGGATCAACACGGTTTTGGTATGGCTTCAGTACGTTTCATCTGTGGTACTCAAGACTCTCACAAAGAACTAGAGCAAAAGCTATCTACGTTCCTTGGTAAAGAAGACACAATCCTATACACATCTTGTTTTGATGCGAACGCTGGCCTATTCGAAACGATTCTAGGCAAGGAAGACGCAATCATTTCTGATGCTCTAAACCACGCATCTATCATCGATGGTGTTCGTCTGTGTAAAGCAATGCGCTTCCGCTACGCGAACAACAACATGGAAGAGCTAGAGCAACAACTTATCGCAGCTAAAGAAGCTGGCGCTCGTCACACACTTATCGTAACCGACGGCGTGTTCTCTATGGACGGCGTAGTGGCTAACCTTCCTGCTATTTGTGACCTTGCTGATAAGTACGGTGCACTAGTAATGGTTGATGATTCTCACGCAGTAGGTTTCATGGGCGAAAACGGCGCGGGTACTCACGAGTTCCACAAAGTTGTAGACCGTATCGACATCATCACGGGTACGCTTGGTAAAGCAATGGGTGGCGCTTCAGGCGGTTACACGTCTGGTAAGAAAGAAGTAATCGACTGGTTACGTCAGCGTTCTCGTCCATACCTATTCTCTAACTCTGTTGCACCTGCAATCGTATCGGCGTCTATCCGCGTTTTAGATCTTCTAGCGGAATCTGGCGACCTACGTACCCAACTATGGGAAAACTCTGCTCACTTCCGTACTCGCATGGAAGAAGCGGGTTTCACAATGGGTGGTGCTGACCACGCTATCATCCCAATCATGCTTGGTGATGCAAAAGTAGCGGCTGAATTCGCAGAGCGCGCTCTAGAGAAAGGCATCTACGTTGTAGGTTTCTCATTCCCAGTAGTACCAAAAGGCCAAGCTCGTATCCGTACGCAAATGTCTGCTGCACACTCTCGTGAGCAACTAGACCGTGCAATCGATGCGTTCATCCAAGTTGGTAAAGATATGGGTATCATCTAATTTTAAAGGGGTGCCACGAGCATCCTTTTGTTAGATAGAGCAACACCCAATAGAACATATAGATTTTTGATTCTCGCCTTACAGTTAGGCGAGATGAACTAGGTAACATTATGAAAATTAAAGCACTTTCTAAGCTTAAGCCTGAAGAAGGCATTTGGATGACCGAGGTTGAAAAACCTGAAATGGGTCATAATGATCTTCTTATCCGTATTAAGAAAACCGCAATTTGTGGTACAGACGTACATATCTACAACTGGGATGAGTGGTCACAAAACACAATTCCAGTACCTATGGTAGTAGGTCACGAATACGTGGGTGAAGTTGTTGGCATCGGGCAAGAAGTTCGTGGTTTTGAAATCGGCGACCGTGTATCTGGCGAGGGTCACATCACATGTGGTCACTGTCGTAACTGTCGTGGCGGCCGTACTCACCTTTGTCGTAACACAACAGGTGTTGGTGTTAACCGCACTGGTGCATTCTCTGAGTTCCTTGTGATCCCTGCGTTCAACGCATTTAAGATCCCTGCAGAAATCTCTGATGACCTAGCATCAATCTTTGACCCGTTCGGTAACGCAGTACACACAGCGCTTTCTTTCGACCTAGTAGGCGAAGACGTGCTAATCACTGGTGCTGGTCCAATCGGTATCATGGCTGCAGCTGTTGCTAAGCACGTTGGTGCTCGTCACGTTGTAATTACTGATGTAAACGAATACCGCCTAGATCTTGCTAAGAAAATGGGTGTGACTCGCGCAGTAAACGTGATGGAAGAGAAGCTAGAAGACGTAATGTCTGATCTTGGCATGACTGAAGGCTTCGATGTAGGCCTAGAAATGTCTGGTAACCCATCTGCGTTCAACAGCATGCTGACTAACATGAACCACGGCGGTAAGATCTCTCTACTAGGTATTCCACCATCAGACATGGCAGTAGACTGGAACCAAGTAATCTTCAAAGGCTTGGTTATCAAAGGTATCTACGGCCGTGAGATGTTCGAAACTTGGTACAAAATGGCTTCACTAATCCAGTCTGGCCTAGATCTAACACCAATCATCACTCACCACTACAAAGTGGACGACTTCCAAGCAGGCTTCGACATGATGCGCTCTGGTATGTCAGGTAAGGTAATTTTAGACTGGGAGTAGGTTACTACCGGTTTTGAATATTAGAAGGCAACAGGTAAAACTGTTGCCTTTTTTCGCCACTCTGTAGCCATTTTTAATTTTCAGCCCTAAACCACCTACTTCAGTAGGTGGTTATCATTCAGTTTGGCTTTGCCTGTAGTTCTACCCATGTTAAATGCTCCCTTGATTTTTAGCGAAGTCAAAGAGGACAAATAACATGAGCAGATATAATCAAGCTTCCCACGTATTTTGGAGATGTCAATATCACATAGTTTGGACACCAAAGTATCGATTTAGGATTTTGAAAAACAATGTAGGTAAAGAAGTTTATCGATGTATAAACGTTTACTGTAATCAACTTGGATGTGAAGTCGTTGAATTAAACGTTCAAGTTGACCACGTGCACTTGGTAGTAAAAGTTCCGCCTAAGTTATCGATATCCAAGTTGATGGGCGTATTGAAAGGCAAAATAGCTTTAAAACTCTTTAGTAAATTTCCATATTTAAGGAGAAACAAACTCTGGGGTAACCACTTTTGGCAAAGGGGCTATTTTGTCGATAGCGTAGGGGTTAATGAAGAAATCATTCGACGCTATGTAAGACATCAAGAGAAAAAAGAGCGCGTGGAGCAGCAGCAACTGGCGTTGGACTAAACAAAGGCCCCCTTTTAGGGGGCTCACACAAAGCCACCTTCTTTAGAAGGTGGTAATTTACTAATAAATGATTTAACCAGTTGATATTTATTGGTTATTTTTTCGGATATAGTGGCTAGTTTGATTCAGTCAGGGTTAGACCTATCACCAATCATTACTCATCACTTTAAAATTGATGATTTCCAAGCTGGCTTCAATGTTATGCGTAGTAGGCTTTCTGGCAAGGTTATTCTTGATTGGGAATAGATAACATTAGGCTCTAAATAGCAAAAGGCGAGAGTATGCCGTAAAACATGCGTCGCTTGTCCACTCGGAACGTGGCTAGGTAAAGTCCTTTTTAATGTAACGCTAGGCATCCTTGTAAGTCGTGTTGAAAATTTCATGTTTGCTCACCGCGATATCTAAGATCTCTTGATATAAAGCAGGTGAGATGGGCACACTTCGATTTCTCTTACCTTTTGTCTCGGTGTAAGTCAGCTTGAATTCAGATATCTGTGAACGGGTAAGAGTTAGAGCTTCACTTATACGAGCTCCGGTGGCCAAGCAAATCTTAGAGATTACAATAAGCTGTGGAATCGAGACTGTAATAACTCCGTTGCAATTTTTCAAGTTAACTATGAACTCTTCAATTTGTGGCTTGGCTAGATATACCAGGTCTTTCTCGCTGGTTTTGATTGTCTCGATAGCTTCATTTTTACTTTGATTGCGGTCGGTGTAGGTTTCTTGCCATTACGTGATGTAATTGGGGGTAACATGACGATTCGGAAAATATTGCACACCAATATTTTAACTTATTGATTTTTAGGGGAACATCTCATTCCCCAATACTTAGCGATGTATAAGTATTTTACATTGAAAACTTGACTCCCACCGCATTTTGAGTTTCATCGTCAGAGCTCAGCTTAGCAATAGCAAACAACTCAACATTACGATTTATTTGATAACCAAGATCCAAAATAGCCCAATTACCATCTTCAGCATAGCCAACAGAAACTGTAGGAATCAATCCGTTACTAAAAGAATGTTGTAAAAGAAGACCGGCGCTTACCCCTTGCCCATTTGGATTATTTCCATTAAAGCCTATTGGTTGATCTTCATAGTCGATACCATTGTTATCACTATACGCAATGTGACCCGCAACATAAGTGCCCTTACCATTACCATAATAAGATGCTAGGGAATACACAGGCTCATTATTTGTGTTATGGAGGTTGCCACCTCCAAAGTCAGCCGATTGCGACATGTATTGCTCATTTGTCACGTCCAAGTAAATACCATATGTCGCAAATGGAACCGCATTCGACGCATAAGCAATCATGTTTTGCAGTCCTAACGTAGTACCCCATTCATCCTCTTCTTCGCCACTATTTGGTTTATACATTGCTCTAACATACAAATCATTTTCGCTGCCAAATGTGTTGGTATAGAAGAATTTGTTGCCCTGCTTAGGGTTAGTTTGCTGATCAACTAGTCCCAGCTGATTGTGGCGATCCATGACTGTGATCGCCATAGTTGTCGTATGAGCACCATAGCTAATGCCCCCAAATGTTTCATGCTCTAAGCCAATAACAGCATGATCCCAATTGCCACTGTAACCAGAGCTTGATGAAGTTACATCGCCTGTGGGCCTGAATGTTTCAGTTGTAGAGCTATACTTCATCCAAAGGTCTGCAGTCACTCTAAGTTGATCATTGATTTCATAATAGCCAAGTAGTCGTGGTTTAAAATCAACATAGACACTGTCTATCTCATTACCCATCCAATCATTATCACGGTAGTATATTTCTGTATCGACAGTAAACATCCATCGACCATAATCACTAAAGTTTGGAATAACCATTTCATCAGAGATTGGGTAATCTAATATGTGTGATATCCATTGCTCTTGAGAATATGAACCAAAGGAAGTAACTAAAGCAGACAAGGCTAATAAAGAAGTTGTATTTTTCATATTTTTCTCACAATCATTAATTAAGTTAAAATTCCAAAAGTCACAGTTAAGTTAGTATTGGATATAGAGTTATATTTTTATATTAAGTAAGGTATCTACATGTTTATCTGCCACAACAATATCGGCTGGAAAACCAACACCAACGGAAGACATATTGGCTGTTTTGGCCGCTTGAACACCCGCGATAGAGTCTTCAAAAACAAGGCAATACTCAGGTTCAATTGCTAGTTTGTTTGCACATAGTTTAAACACTTCAGGAGCAGGCTTGGAGTTTTTAACCATGTTGCCATCGACAACATAATCGAAGTATTCAACGATTTTGGTGCGTTCAAGGATAGCTGTAGCATTTTTACTAGCTGAACCAAGTCCGATTTTTAACCCATGTTCTTTGCCTGACTTCAGTAGCTCTAACGCTCCAGGTAAAAGGTCGTTAGAGTTCAAGGTTTCAATTAATTTCAAATAACATTGATTCTTTTCAACTAATATTTGTTGTTTTTCACCTTGAGAAATAGACTTGTTATTTATATTTAAAATAATATTTAAAGACTCAGTTCTACTCACACCTTTCAGTCGCAGATTGTCATTCAAAGAAAGATCCATACCGTATTTCGAACAAATCTCTTTCCACGCTAAATAATGAAAATGAGCGGTATCAACTAATACACCATCAAGGTCAAAAATTAACGCTTTTATACGATTATTTAATTCCATCTTCGCACCCTACAAATACGTATCCCATTGACCAACATGAACGTCGACAGGGCTAATACCCTTAAACTCTGATCGGCCAAGAATTTTGTTAACCACAGCTTCGACCGTTGAATCATTGGCGGTGTAAGCGTTAATTAATGTAGGTATGCGTGGAACATCCATTAAGTGGTAAGGGCTACCAAATGAGATAAACATCGTCGGAGTCTCCTGCGAGAACCACGGAGCATTAATTCCCATTGGACGAGCCCAGTTAATTCGTAATGTCGTGCGGTTACTAGCTGTTTTTAATTCTGCTGCATAGAGAATCAAATCATAGTGATCTGTGAACGATGACACAGGTTGCATGATGTCACGCATAGTAAACTCCGACGTGTCATAGACAGTGATATCAAAGCCTTCATTTTCTAATCTGGACTTTAAGTTAGTAGCAGCTCCTTTTTGCAAACCAAACATGTCACCTTCACCACCTAAGGCGATTAATAAAATGCGACGGTGTTTTTCCAGAGAGAGTGGTAGGGTTGTAGAAAGGTCTTTTGCCAGTGTGATACTTAAATCAGCACATTCTTTCGCCATTTGCTTATGCAGTTCACAACCAATGACCTCTTTCTCTGGTAATTGTCTAGGCGTCTTAATGTGCAATTTCAGTGAAGCTTTGGTCGCCAATGTGCGCATGATGGCTTCATCAACTCGCTGCATAGACAGTAAGCCCGATTCAATCCCCTTGCGCATGTAGCCATAATCTTCGTCGAGATCTTTATTAAACAAGAACAGGTCACACCCTGCTTCAATGGCTAACGGCACGGCATATTCACGCTTCATTACACTGGTAAAACCAACCATGTTTGTTGCATCTGAGACCACCATTCCATTGAAGCCCAACTTGTCGCGCAGCAGATCATTAAGCAGTTCTTTCGATAATGAGGCTGGCATGATTTGATTGTCAGATAAGTCAGGGTTGAGCTGTTTTGAATACTTAGGCATCGCGATATGACCCGCCATGACGGTTAACGCACCCGCATCAATGGCTTTTTGGTACACATAACCGAAGCTTTCATCCCATTCCTGTGGAGATAGTGTGTTTGAAGACAGGACTAAGTGCTGGTCACGATAGTCGACACCATCTCCAGGGAAATGCTTAATTGACGTGGCCAAACCTAATTTTTGAACTTGACTTACGTAAGCTGCACCCATTTTTGCAACTCGGTTAACATCATTACCGTAAGTGCGGATATTAGTAATCGGGTTATGAGGATTAATATCGAGATCGATCACTGGGGCAAATGCCCAGTTACATCCAGCGGCTGCCCCTTCCTTTGCCACGACATAGCCGAGGTTTTTCGCCATCTGTAGGTCATCAGTCGCAGCTACCTGCATTTGACTTGCAAAGTCAGTACCTTCAACTGTTGTTCCATTACCACCACTTTCTAAGTTAGCAGCAATGAGCATTGGTATTCTGCTTATTTCCTGAAGGTATGTGTGTACTGAACGAACTTCGTCAGTGGTTCCAGGGCGAAACATGATCCCTGCAGGCTTATATTTATTTATCAAATTGTCCAAATCTTGATAATCAGAGCTGAAGCCAATTGGACAAAACAGGTGACCAATTTTTTCTTCAAGTGTCATATTTCCAAGCGTTTCACTAACCCATTGGATATCTTCATTATTTAGAAAGAAGGGAGAAGACTTTAAGTTCATCAAGTTCATCTTATAAACCTCGTTTACGTGAATAGTTACGTTGAGGACTAATGGTAAGTGACATGAGATGATCGTACTTGGGGGGTATTTACTGAGCTTAGGGGGGAGATTTTGATGTGGACAAAAAAGTGTGATCTTAACGTTATGGCGATATTGTCGCTCTGCTCTTGTCTCTAGCTATAGCTGAAGTTTCCGCTACACTCTTGAAATATGAACAGTTTGTAAGCTAAGACCCTAGGCTCGGCGAGATGCTCTATTTACAAAGCCCTAACTGTGATCAACATAACTTTATCAACAATGTAACAAAAACCACCCATATCTAATGTCATTATTCCTATTATCTGTGTGGGATTAGATAGGCGACAATGAGCTGTACCCGAATAACAAGAGAATATGAAAATATGAAAATAATTCAGCTTAGTGAGAAAATCGCCTATGGGCTTGGTGATATGGCGAGCTCTTTCATTTTTGCCGTGGTCACCAGCTTTCTTATGTATTACTACACCGATGTATTCGGTTTAAGTGCTGCCGTGGTGGGGACACTATTGTTTGCAGCGAGGATGATCGATGCCATTACCGACCCACTGATGGGCATCATCGCTGACCGCACCAAAACACGGTGGGGGCGATTTCGTCCATATATCCTATTTGGATCGTTACCGATGGCAATACTTGCTATTTTGACCTTTACCACCCCCGACCTATCCGCAAACAGCAAAATCATTTACGCCTATGCAACCTATACCGCCCTCATGATTTGCTATACCATCGTAAATATTCCTTATTCCTCGTTACCAACTCTGATGTCGTCCAATTCAGAAGAAAGAACAGAACTCGCCAGTTGGAGAATGTTCTTTGCATTTCTATCGGGCCTGATTGTCTCGGGCATTACCCTACCTCTGGTTAACTATTTCGGTGCTGGAAACGAGCAAAAAGGCTTCCAAATGGTCATGACCATGTTTGCTTGTCTGTCATTGGTGTTATTTCTCGTCACCTTCTTTTTTACAAAGGAGAGAGTCAAACCTCTCAAGAGCAACTCATCGCTTAAGGAAGACTTCTCTGTAGTAATTAGAAATAAAGCATGGTGGATCTTGCTTATCGTTGGGATGCTTATCTTTAGCGTAATCACGTTGCCTTTTGCTGTCGGTATGTATTTTTTCCGCTACAACGTGGGCAATGTTGATTTAGCCACTGGCTTCTTTGTCTCAGGAAATGTCGGCATGATTGCTGGTGCCCTCCTTACAGGTACTGTTCTTAACAAACGCTTTTGCAAAGTTAAAACCTTGATGGTGACACAGTTTGTATTTGCCCTGCTAGTTGTGAACTTTTATTGGATTGATATTACTAACCTTGCACTGGTTTATGGTTTGATGGGATTGGTGATGGCGGCAATGGGGGCAGGTGTGCCCCTGCTATGGTCAATGACAGCAGATACTGCTGATTACTCAGAGTGGAAGTCGCACAAACGCGTCATTGGCTTAACTACAAGCTCCGTTACTTTCTCGCATAAGTTTGGTATGGGTCTTAGCGGAATGATCACTGGCCTGATATTGACCTACTTTGGCTATGCCGCTGGTGAGTCACAAACTCCAGATGCCCTGTATGGCATTATTTTGATGATGAGTATTCTTCCTGCCGTTGGCGGTGTCTTAAATGGACTCATTCTCAGCCAGTTTCCGATTAACAAAGCAATATGCCAGGATATGAATATTGAGCTTGAAAGGCGCAGAAAAGCTTTAGAAAGTATCTAATCAATTGAAGGCCTAACTTTGATATTTAAATCAGATTTAGTTTTAATAAATACTATTCGCCAGTAACCACGAGTTGCTTGGTTATATAAGGTAGAGATATGCAGTATCGCCGAGAGTTAGTAGCCTTTGATAAAGGACTGAATATCAAAGTTTTCGTCCATTCAGTGCTAGATGTTATTCCTCATTGGCACCAAGAATATGAATTACTGATGATTCTGAATGGTAACGTCACATTAAAGAGAGAGAACAAACAAGTCGATTTAGGTCCATCCGATGTGGTGTTAGTCAACTCGAATGAACTTCATAGCCTCAGCGCGTCTGATAACAATATTGTTGTCGCGATTCAATTTCAAGAAAACCTGATTTCAGATATTTACCCTGAGTTTAACGGAGTCACTTTTAATTGTGATTCAACCGCTCCAGGACGATGGAAAGCCAGTCAACTTGACGAAATTCGCTACCATATTGCACAGATAGCGCGAGCATTCACCACTCAATGTAAGTGGTTTAAACTTACCATGGAGAAGGAAGCGTTTGAGATTATTAAATTATTGCTAGAAGTGGGAATTGATAAAGTGGACAACGATTCACAGCAATTCACTATAAAAGCACGAGATCTAGAGCGTTTAACTCGCATCATTGCCCAAGTAGAACAGAACTATGCCAGCAAGATTCAACTTAAAGATATCGCAGAACATGAATACGTAAGTCAGTTCCATCTATCTCGCTTTTTCAAGGAGAAAATGGGCATATCCTTTATGGAGTATCTGTTTAACTATCGGCTGCATAAAGCATCCGTATTGCTGTGTGAAAGCGACAGGATGATTGGTGAGATCGCATATAATTGCGGATTTAATGACTTAAAGGTTTTTTATAAGAAGTTCAAAAACAAGTACCATTGCACGCCAACCGAGTTTAGGGGGAATTACCAACAGGAGTACGATAGTAATCATGCTATTGTATGCAACTATTTAACTATATCTCATAAAAAAATATTCACATCTTTATATTCATACCTTGATAAATACATTACACATGATGAAGTTTCGCCAATTGAAGAAACTGCCTGTGACTTCAACAGTATTGATATCTATCAGGGTGATACCACTCTGATGGCAAAGCCTTGGCAGAAGATGATGACCTTCGGTTGTGCCCACGAAATACTACGTAAAGACGTACAACTGCAAATAACCAACACACAGAAAGAACATAAGTACCATTATGCTAGGTTCCAAGGTATCTTTAACCGTCAGATGCAAATCCTCTGTGCTAACGATGTATTTAACTGGGATCTAGTTGACCAGTTAATTGACTTCCTTCTCGCCCATAAATTTAAGCCTTTTTTCTGCTTAGGTTATATGCCAGATGAATACGCGACCTCCAATCAAACAGTCGCTTACTGGAACGGCAATGTATCACCGGCGAAAGACATCAATCTATGGACTCACTTATGCCGTTGCTTTATGGAGCATGTTGTCAGCAAATATGGTGAGGATGAAGTGTCAGCGTGGCGATTTGAAGTGTGGAATGAACCTGATTTAGAACCGGTATTTTGGTCAGGTACACAACAGCAATATCACCAACTCTATTTGGCAACTTATCGCACGATTAAAGACGTATCACCTTTAATAAAAGTGGGTGGACCTTCGGTGAGTCACGCACTTTCAAGCGCGGATAAATGGTTAACTAAGTTTGTCGACTTTTGCCTAGATAACCAGTTAGAACCCGATTTTTTTTCTTACCATATTTATCCGGAGCAGTGGCTACAATTAGAAACGCTCGCCAATTCCAAGATGTGTTGGCGGCCAATGGGAGAAAATGGTACCCAAGAGCTTAACAGTAGAATTCAGCAGATATTAACGCCTTTGAAAACACGGGAGTACCATATTTCAGAATGGAATCTGAGTGCGTGTTGGGGAAACCCTATCTTGGACACCGTTTTTTCAAGCAGTTTTATTGTATACAATGCGATTTCGATGTTAGATCAAGTGAATTCATTGGGTGTCTGGACCTTTAGTGACTTGTTTGAAGAGCGAGGGCCGGTACTCGAGACGTTTCACGGTGGTTTTGGCTTACAAACCAAAGAAGGTCTCAAGAAACCAAGCTATCATGCGATTAGTTTACTCAATGAACTGGGGACAGAAATCTTAGACATAAGTACACATCACATCGTAACTTGCAGTACTAAGGACCATTACCAAATACTCTGCGTCAATTACGTACACTTTAACCAACTTTATAGTCAAGGTGATGTGTCTGTTATCGATAAAAATAACCCCTATAATGTGTTCGTTCAAGGGGACTCAGAAAACACCCGCTTCAATTTCCAAATCGGCAATGGAACATGGAAGGTCACTCGGACTCAACTCAATCGCAGCTCTGGTTCCGTATTTGATAATTGGAAAAACATGGGGGGGCCAAACCTTCTCGATGAACAAGATTTAAACTACCTAAAACACAGTTCGGCACCGAACAGAAACGTTAGACAGATTGATGTGTTAGATAACTGTATTAGCATAGACATAACACTTCCACCACATGGTATAGAACTAGTTACTATAAAAAAGAATAATTGAAAACGATAATTCACTGATCTCCAAATGGCACACTCTCGGCTCAACGTGCTACGTAGATAAATAATGCTCGAATGATGTCAGGTTAAACGGTAGCTAGTTTACTTTAGAGTAGTTCCGAGTTGCGCCAGAGTTTTCAGGAATTAGTCTTTCTTATTGTTGCTTCTTCATATCGTAATGAGGTCTCAAAAGCTATACCGATATCGAATTACTAACTAATGGCTTCTCTTCACAATAATCATTCGAATAAGGGGTACCCTAGGTTGATGTTAAGCCGATTACGGTAAAGATATCTAAATAGGGCAGTGTAATTAATACAAAAAAACCAGCACTTCTACTGGTTTTAAAGGTTTGTGAATTTTTACAAGCTAATTGCTGTTTCTTTTTGGCCGTTGAATGCGATGTCCCAACCAGTAACCGTGAAAGCATCGGTTTGCTTTGATTTCTTACCACCTAGTCGCGTAATGAAATTACCGAAAATCACGCCGTGTTTAAAATCGCTTTCCATGTAGTCTGTGCGAACTTGGTATTTTTGAGCCTCTGTTGCCATGAAATCGGCATAAGGCATGTAAATTTCATCTCCTAGAATCTCAACGAAATTATTGTGAATCAGATAGTTTACGGTCGTTTTCTTACCTGTCTCTGTGTTGATCGTGTACGCGTTGATCCACGCATCAGGGAAGTTGTCCGCATCAACAGACACTTTTGAGAAGTCGTAATCTGACAGAGTAGCGCCTTGAACTAGTGTTGATGCTGGCTCGTATATCCAAACCTGTTTTTCGTCGGCAAAGCCAGATACTGCGCCCTTCTTACCGTCTATTGATAGGTTACTAGCACCGTTAATTTGTGAAAGCTCTATAGCTTGCTCAAACTTGACCATATCACCGTCACCAATTACTGCCCCTTTAGAACCACCGTTTTTATGGCTTTCGTCACTACGGCCTATTGTGTCGGAAGCTCTAGAACCATCAGATACCACGCCACTAGCGCTGGTGGTTGCATCATCTTGGCAACCAGCCAGTGAAGCTGTAATAAGTATAGATAGTGTCAATTTTTTCATTGTTGCTTTTCCTATTAAGAACCCAAAAGGTTGTTGTTTTGTGGTGTGTTGTAAGTGCATACGCCAGATCCGCGATAATGCGAGAAATGCGCATGGGCCGTTGGTGTCTTCCGTACTGGCCTAAGCAGCTGCTTGCAGCCTATGCAGATAAAAAGGGGTTTGATGGCCCTTCTTTTTGATATGAGTTCTAGCGCCTCATCGATGCTGACCCTTCGATTGCAATAATTTGCATCTGTTATGTTAGCCATTAACTATCCCCTCAAGGCGTCGCGCTGAAATGATTCCCATGTTTTATATCTTGACGAGGCTCTGTTTTCTAATGCTCGCCACTCTTTCTGTTTAATGGTGATCTCATGATTAGATGGATAATCATCACCAGCCAAGTTTCTCATTTCACCATCTAGAAATTTAAAAAAACGTCGGGTCTGCGCCTTTAGCTCCGTTAGCAACATGCATTCCTTTACAAGTGCAATGTCGGATACGGCATCCGTACGGGCCTGTGCGTTAGCTGAAACTGAAAGGGTAATCGCAGTAAGTATGATTAGTTTTTTCATCGGTCGTTTCTAATATTATTAATTCTTTGTAATCGATGCCGAGCATGCAACAAATAGACTTCTTACAAAATCCAAGTTTCTTTTGTTCTACGATGATTTTCATTTTCTTGTTGTTTATTCGAATGGGGAAGGTAAGCAACTGCTACAACGAATCGATTATTTAAGTGACGAACCTATGATTTAAGCCTTGCCGACAGTTTTTTGCTCGGATTGGTCGGCTGTTTTTCTATGGCTTCCGCGGTCACATCCTCATCTCTAGTTATAAGTTATACCAATGCTTTTGGTGGATGTTCGGCAGATGATGGTTTTAGTCTCTTTAACCATTTCGTACATTAGTAAAATAGATTCCGGCCAACAGTAAATAAAATAAACTGTTAATTAAAATCATTTAACATTAAATATAATTAAATCACTCTGATGCTGCGGACATCACCAAGCGGCAATAATCGCGAATAGGACAAGCAAAACTGATAGCAAGTCGCGAGCCTTAGCCATAAACGCCCCGATATGAAAGGCGTTTAAACTGGCCACTCGTTAAAAGGTGAAACATTTGCTCAATTTCAGAGAAAGTAATCATTTGATGGTTTCCTAGATTCTCTATTTAAATTTTACTAGCCAGAGTAGAAGAGGCTCTACTGTAATAGAGAACTAGAAGTTGTAGGTAATTGAAATGGTTTCTGCTTTATTGACGATGAATTAGTGTTACCAACGGGAAGGCTAGTTAGTCCACAAGAAATTTTAATTGGATTGGCTCACATTGAGATTGGATGTATGACAGATCCCCAAGTGACATCAAGGGCTTGGGGTGTAATTAAATTTAGAGATAGATTCACCCCGCTTCGCATGTTTTTTCAATAAGACAATTTTCAGGTATACCTAACCCAGTAAGCTTGTTCAATGCTTTTTGCATCGCGGAATTTTGACACACTTGTGTATTGTAATTTATTAAGATTAATATACCGCTGAGTGGTCTCTTTAAAAGGGAAATCGCTGTCTCTGAGAACGAACTTTTATGGGTAGCCGTACTCTTTTCTAATGCTATTCGAGCTACATAGCTTTTTTAACAACCGATTGCTAGATTGCGGGGAAGAACTTGCTACCGGAATGTTTCGTCTTCCCTCATCGCAATAAGCGGAACTGTTTGTTTGACGTGAATTGTTTCGTAGCATACGTTGTGTCATGAGCATCATCACCAGGTATCTTTATGACTTTTTTGGCAGATCTGCCTAAGCCATAGAGGCGCTTCACTGCCGTCCACATTTGATAAATTTAGCGGTAATCACTTATTCGTTTGTACATCGACCGCTAAATGAAATTTTCGCCATATCAGGTGCTTCCCATCAGTGTCATGCTTTTATCTTCAACTCACGTTTACTCTGGTTTTTGATCTTTAGCGCACGCAGGTTTCGCCCTTTACTTTGGTCTGCTCTTGCTTTTGAACGCAACGTTGACCGTTTGGCTCGCTTGCTAATACATGAATAATGACGGTGTGACGACGGCACCTCTTGTAGACCTCTCGTTCATGAAAATCGTGCCTTGTTTATTGCCACGATGGTTATTTCATTAAATGAAAATGTCAGTGCTAAAGATTGATCATATTACTATTAGTTAGATTTTTATACTAAGGCTTGGTTTTTAATTTTAGTCTTTGAGTTAACTTATCTGAACGGACCGAAAATTGAAGGGTTATTTCCTGATATAGGGAACGAAGCTCTTTCTATAGTGTTTATCCAATAAAAACTGGGTTAATGAAAAGCAAAAAATCAAACAGAGAATAACCTGGAATTCTAAATGTGTAAATAGCTTAACAATAATCGTCGGTGTGATCACTATTTAATATATCTAACAGTTGGTTGAAGTATTAATTTTAAAGGTGATGTTAAATTAATCGGTAAACTTGTACAAGTTGACTAATATTGTCTGACGTGGTGATGTTGGCACTTAAGTTGTTGTAAATATGGAATATTACTGAATGTCTCTAAGTTAGAGTATGAGGTTTAACCTCTTATTTCTTATTGTTAAATATGTTAATTAATAAAATTTAATTTCTTATATCTCCCGCAAACTGTCAATACTGTTTACGTCGCAAAAAAAAGGATTTATATGGTAAATGGGTTATTCGTATTTTTGTTTTTTTATAGCCGTCCATATAACTATATTTTGATTGCGATGATGATTTTTACCATTGTCGAACAGAAGAAATTTTGACAGGTAAAAGAGTTAGCCAAGTGAGTTGGCGTCGTGGTGATTTATATTGTTACGGTGGAGACTCATTTAGCATCTAAATTATTTTTATTAGTTAGTCTAAATTTTTAGATTTATAAGGAATATAACATGAAAATCAAGCCGTTCAATATGGTTAAGAGTATCGCATCAGCATCAATTGTGGCTGGAGTATTAGCAGTATCGTCAGGAGCTGCTTTTGCTGCGCAGGGAGATCAGATTAACCAAGTAATTAATGTTACCGCTACCGTTCCATCTACAACTTTTACTGTTATGCCAAAAACAGGCACGTGGCCTCAAGTTGTTGGCTTAAATCGCAATAGCACAGGATTTGACGATTATAAACTTGTACTGTCCGCTAAATCAGATGTGGGTGTTTCTGCATATCTATCAAATGCCGCAGAGCTAACAAATGGCAGCGGATCTAACATTCCTCTTATTGTCAAATTAGGAGGTAAAACGTTATCTACGAGTAACGAGAAGGTAGTTCAAAATACTACTGCTGGCACCTCAGAAACTAGAGACTTGTTGTTGGAGATTGGAACTGGTACCACGACCACAAATGTTGCTGGGATTTATAACGGCACGGTTTCCTTAGTTTTCGAAGACTCATTCTAATTTGTAACTTATTAAAGTCTTAAATTAAACATTAGCGATATAAGGGCGAGAAGGAACATTATCGCCCTTATTTTCTTTAGTTACAGTAGTTACCTTTTCTTAAATGTATATAAAGTATGCATATCTGTAACGGTTGGTGGGTAATGAATAATAGGTGCCAAATAATGAATTTAATTACAAGTATATTTACTACAGTCCTGTTGGTGATGATTTCAAGTAACGTTTACGCAACAGAAGCATATAAGCTTGATGTGCTTAGTGATGTAATTGTCTTAGACCAAATGAAATCTAGTGAAATAATTAATGTTAGAAACGATAGTTCAAGAGTTATATATGCTCGTATTGATATATATGAAATAGACTCAAGTTTGATCAATTCAGGAAAAGAACGTTTAACGCTTGTTAGAGGCAAGGGGAAACAGGATGGTTTGATAGCTACTCCTCCTCGCCTGGCAGTTCCAGCTCATTCAACTATGAACGTAAGAGTTATATTTACCGGAAAAAAAACGAAAAAAGATAGGCATTTTAAAGTTAGGTTTATCCCGATTGCTGAATATGAATATAAAGGGATTAAGAAAAAAACGAAAGAGGCTAATATATTCTTTTCAGTGTCTTCAACGTCTTTTGTTAGCGTAAAGAGCTCAGAACCTAAATACAACTATTTTATACATGATACAAAAATAAAGAATGATGGCAACACACTGATTTTATTGAAAAATTGTATAGTTTCCAATGGCGTAAATAGGAAGGTATATACGGAAATTAGACTACCAAGTGGCAGAGAGTATGATTTTGCAGATAAGTTTAACTCGATTGAAGGTGCAAATGTTAAATGGAATTGTGACCTTGTAAAGCCAAATGTTTCTGTTAATAAGGTCGGCAACAACTAGATTTAAATAGTTTAGGGAGTGAACAATGTTTTTTAATATAAGCGAATCAACCGAAGTTAAGTGGCATTGTAAAATAATGCCTCCAGTAAGTTTTACGTATAGAATAGCAATCATCTGTATATTAACGACTTTTTTTTCAGGCGAAATTTTTGCTAGTAATGAGGAATTAACATTAGCAGGAGACTATCAAATTAAAGTTCCTAAAGGATTTGAATTAGTTAATGAATCACAAGTAAAGAGTCCGGTAGTTGTTTATTTTCTGGGGGAACCGTTGGATAGTGGTTATTTGATTGTCAATAATGACAATTCAAAAACATTTGAGTCGATGAGTTTGAGTCAACTCGAACTTGACGTTGGTGAGTCTATAAGCTGTAAAGGCATCAATGATATAAAAAATTCATTGATATATGATCTTTGCGCGTACTCTCGTAACTCTGAAGGAGCAGAGTTAAAGTTAGTTCAGCAATACGAAATATCTAGAGGTAAATATTTAGTTTTGCTAGCAGATGACTGGATATTAGAGAATTATCTTAAGGAAAAAAATAATCCGATTTTAGATGAAAAATACCGACTATCTAATTATACAACGAATAACCAGTATCTAACAAGCAACGCTACTAGCATTAGTGGTCGTATAGGCTACAGGGCAACTGCTTCTCATGATGATCAGGATAACGTTGTGTCTTCTGTTAGTTTTCCCAGTATATTTTCTTACAAAAATACACAACTACTATTTCAACCAACACTTCAAAAAGATAAATATAATAGTAAGTTTGCATTAGACCAGTTGAATACAAGCAATGTAAGTGACAATTTTAAATATGAATTTGGTTTCAAATCAAATTCGAATAACAACGTAACTAATTTGGGGTTGGGACTATTAGATAATGTGGGTGTAATTGGAGGATGGTTCTCAAATACTGACAGCGCTTTGAAAATAAAATCAAATAATAACTTCGGATATGGTGAACCTTTGGTCGTTTATATGCCTTTTCAAGGAACTATAGAAGTGTTTATGAAGGACCGATTAATTTATACCAAACAAACTAGTGCTGGAAGACAAGTCATATCGTTAGAAGAACTACCTTTAGGGAACTATGATGTAAGGATAGATAGAAAATCAGTTGATGGGATCAAAATAGAACCACTTTTCGATACGGTAAACAAGAGCAGTCAGTTGGGTGAGAATTTTTCATTGGCCATTGGTTTAGGCAGTAAAGAATATAGTTCCAGCAATGTTTTTGGGAAAGATTTCTCGTCGACAGAGCCTTATTTTGGCGTCAATTACTCAAAAAGATTATCAAAAAAATTAGATGGTATTGTTACTGCTAATGTCCTTGGAGGTGAGACGAGTTTACTTTCTAATATTAAGTATGCTGTAACCCCAAGGTTTGGGCTAGGACTTACAGTTGAGTTTGATCCAAAGAATCTAGATTGGGCCACACAGACACGAACTAACTTTACCTTACCAAACATAGCGGGGAATGATTTAAGTTCTAGTGTATATTTTAGAAATATAAAAAAGAACGATCGATACTCTGCGTCATTATTAGCGAATACGTTAATGTCTGTAAGGAATGTCGATTGGCTTAATACTGTGGGCTTGAATGGAGTCTATAATATATATGGTAATTCAAATGGAAATATTAAAAATAACGACTCATATAAGGAATTAAACTTCGTTTCTTCTAGTCACCTAAATATATTTAATCTGCCATTAAATCTGTCTTTTTCAATAGGTACATCTTCTAGTGATGATTTGCGCGGGAACCTTTCTCTTTCATTGGCACTTGCTTCAAAGGCTAATAAGCAAAAACAGACATATTATTTTAATGGTGGTTACTCTTATTCCAACGAGAATGCTAACACAGTAGATGTAAGTGGACGAGTAAAAGGTGATGGGTACGATTACTCTGCCATTGGGCAAGTAGGGAAAGACACTAAAACGTTTGGGTTAAATGGTTCTGTAGACAATAGCGCGTTCAAAAGTAGTTTTGGATTATACAGGTCTAATAGGAAAGGTGAGGCAGGTTGGTCAGGTAATGAATCTTTAAACTTGAGTGGCAATGTTTACTTTTCTGGAAATGAATTTTTATTCGATAGTGAACAATATGATGCAGGAATTTTATTAGAGACAAATAATAGTGAGAAAGAGGATTATGACTCTGAATTATATGCGAGTAGTCAAAATGAAAAAACTGTTAAGTTAAATGGTATAGGGAAGACTCTGATTCCAGTTCGGCCTTTTAGCGAAGGGAACGTTTTGATTAATGGTACAAATTCATTTGCTAGTAATGACACCTTAAGTTATAGCTTTTTCCCTGGGAATTTCGCCTATGAGAACATCGATATCATGAAAAGAGTAGGGATAACAGGTTATATAAAAAATAATGCACTAAATAGTACTGGGGAAGACGGAGAGCAATACTTTGTAGACAACGGGAGCGAGATTAGACGTATGTATCAAGGTAGCAAAGGTGAGAATGTTCTCTATTTTGACTCAATGCTAATATTAGGTTCAGAAAATATAATTTCAAATAATATTCAAGTAGTTGATAAGGATATGAAAAAAGTTTGTCAACTTGAAATTGATGATATAAATGTGACTAAAAAAGCAATCAAAGAAGGATATATGTATGTTGGTCAGACCACCTGTCAATAGAGTTAGATTTTCTCGTTTTTTTGTTATGTTATCTATTTTATTTGGCCTTGCTACCAGTACCACCGTAAACGCTAATGCGAGGTTGTCAATTGGTTTAGGGTATAGATATGATTCGAGTCAAAGTGGCCCTCAATATGCAGACGAATATAAAACAGGACAAATTTTTCTGGGGAAAAGGAGTCGTTGTTCTCAAAATGCTGGGTTGAATTATTATCAGATATTTGGAGAAAATGCGACGATTGTCGATAGAGCAAGAAATGAGGTGACGATAAATACAAATCCAATCGAAGAAACATTAACTAATTCGAGTGGTGACATAATGAGAATAAAAATACACCCGTTAGGAGTATCAAGAGTCTTTTTTGGTATTCGTAATACCCTTTTTAATGGTATGTCAATCAGTCCTACATTGAGGGATTATTGCTATGCACGATTTTTAGCTTCAGACGCATACCTTGAATTTCCGCTTGGTGCGGGAAATTCTAACAGCTCAACTAGATCATTTGCCATTAGTTCTGTTTCTGTACCTACAACACATAATCAAGGGGTTGGTGGCCTTTGGAGGTTTGAGGTGTTAAATGGACGAGATTTACCACCTGGTGTTTATACTAAGGTTACTAATAATGTAGGGATTAAAAGGGTCGTTGGCCCTGGTTCGTTGACGCTTTCCGATGTTGATATGACACTTTCAATTACGGTGGACCCTGTATTTAGTTTCTCTATGCCATCAACAAGTTTAAACCTAGATTATGATAACGCCATCAGAACTTTTTCGGGTTCTTTGCCTTTTACTATAAATACTAATGATGATTATAGAATTAAAGTCCAACATTCAAATTCGAATGGATATTTCGCAAATAACTCACTTATGCCGATAGCGACGAGCATCTTTCTTGAAGGTGCTGGTTTAAATGGATCTGATATACGCCAAAGATTTACAGGGGCGGGTGGTGAGTTAGTTGTAGCAAAAAGCGACGGCTTTGGGATGCAGGCAGGATCTTTGGAAATAAAGGTCGATGTTGGCAGAGGTGTGGAGCCTGGCTTATATAGCGATCAAGTAACTATGATTGTTGAGCGAGACTTTTAACGAATTATTGGATTGCTAATTACTTCGATAAGGGATGACAAATTATGCTAAAAATAAAAAATCTGTCGAGAGGGAAATTTTTGTTATTAGAGTCAGACTCTAACAAGGTTTATGCTACGTTTCATAATAAATATCAAGATATAGTATCTTTTAATGGAGATACAGTTGCTACTGAAGTTCTCTCTAGAGTCAAGTTTGCTGATGGTAAAGAAGTATCAAGTGAGGTTTTTTTTAGATTGGTTGATGACAGTATTGTAAAAGATTTGATTATACATCAAATCACCTTTAGTTATGAAGGTGAACGAACCAGTTTTAATAAAAGCCTTTTCACCTTTAATGTTAACGCATCATGCTTGGAAGATACCGAATTTATTGAAAAGTTAACTAAGTTGGATGTTTCAGTCTTCGCTTTGGAAGTCAACGGAAGCCTAGCTAGTTCCTTGAGCGAACTAGCAGTTGGTAATATTAATAAACTACGAGCTAGAGGACATGAGGTTTGGTTAGATGATTACTTTTCTTTAAGCGATTCATGTAATGTCCGCATATTAGATTCAATTAAATGGGATGTTGTTAAAATTGATAAATCCTTGTTCTTGCTCGATGAATGTTATCCAGGTGAACTAGTAAGGTTGGTAAACAGGTTACTACTTGATTATGAGGCAGTAGTCGTTGAAGGGGTAGAACATCTTTCTCAGGCAGCGTTGTTCAAAGGTAACGATCGAGTGTTTTTACAAGGCTATTTGTACTCAGCTTGTTTATATTATGATGATTGGTTACATTTAAACTCCAGAAATTTGAACAATCAATAATCCAGTGAGCTAAATAGTAAAACTGTCAGCTTGAAGTAAGCCGCTCAATTTTCTAACATATAAAGGTGTACGACTTCAAAAATTACCGCCCTATAATAATGTACACATGTGTATTCATTTGCTCCTAAAACCACCGCCTAGAGCGGTGGCCATTGTTGCTTGAGGCTGTAGTCTGAAGAAGTGTCCATGTTAGAAGTAATCTCTTATTCACCACGAGTAAGAAACAACCACATGGGCGGTTACGAAGTTCATTACATGTCTATTGGCGTTGTAAATACCATATTAGTATGGAATTAAAAGTACAGAGATAAGATTTTGAAAGATAAGGTGAAAGGAGTTTTATCATTCAGTCCTATTTTCTGGCCTTCGAAATAGCTATATCTATGATAATGATTACATTCACTGGCTAGTGAATAGATCAAAAATCGCGATCGGCCAGAGGATTAATTCCTTTTTGTTTAGAGATAAACTTTAGAAGGTTCAAGACAATAAACTAGCGTTAAGCTCTTTTCTTATAACTTATAACTTATGACCTTTAAGGTGTTGTTTAATTCAGATTGTGCTTTCTTGGTGTTAATGTTAATTATAGTGGCGTGTTTGTAACGTGAATGGTAAAATTTTGAAAAAATTCAAAGTCGAAAGCGAAAGTGTAGGTGATATATTCGTCATTGGAGATTCTAAGTTGTTTCCACTTGCCCCTAATATGAGAGATTACAATGACTTTTCTTATCTTAAGGATTTTGCTGTAAGCCTATCTACCCCGGAACTCAGATTTTTGCAGATTTTGATAGAAGAAAGTAATAAAAATCAGGCTTTGAGTGATGAGCCTCCTGTGGTCGGAAGGTTAGCATTGATAGAATATATTTGGGGTGTTGAGTCTGATTATATAGATAAAGGTACCAATTTAAACCAGTTGAAGTGTACCTTAAGTAAAAAAATCAAGAATATTATAAATGAAGAGTTTATTATCACTCACCCAAGAGTTGGTTATTCAATCAACAAAGAATTTTTAGCGGTTCCTATAAATGAAGAAAATTATTCTTCACTTTTACGAACTCCCATTAAAAAAGTCTCAAAATCCACAGGGTTTGAAAAGTTTGAGGGAGCCGAAGAAGGTAAATTTAATTTTTCAAAATTGATCTATATTTTATTAAGTGTAATATTATTGTTTTTGATTATTGATACTTTTATTATAATGAAAAGTCACTTCTAATATTTTTGATAGGTTTCAGAAGTAAGATTGTTTTTTGTTGTACGGTTCTTTAGAATATCCTTTGTCAAAGAACAGTCTTACTTTTAACTTAAAAAACTTGCTTGGTCAGATGGAATAAAATACTAATCACTAGTAACATTATCCTTGGATCTATTTCTTCTCCCCCCTTTTCCTTTCTACGTGAATCTACCTTTTCCTATTTGAATTTTATGTTATATGTTTATTGATATTATTTAATGTTAAACATACTGCAAAACGCATTCTCGTGTGAGAATGTTTTGTTGTAAGAGTAACAAAGATTTTAAACAGCAGGGAGGTTGGTTATGTGTATTAAAGATTCAAGCACCGATATCGAAGAGCTAAAGTATAAGTGCAACGTTTTAGAGGATGATATAAAATCATTAAGGTTATGTGTGTCCTCTAAAGCAAGCCTTAATCTAAAAAATGATATAGTACTATCTTTTATATTGATTTTGGTATTGAGTTCATCGGCGTTTCTGGTGGGTGGTTTTAGTTATTTATTTTTTTGGGATTAGTCGATTAAATTAAAGGGGATTTTTATATAAATAGTTGAATATTAAAAAATCATGTACAAGGAAAAATACATTATTATGTGTGGTTTTATCTAATTAAAGACAATGAATGAGGAGTTGCTTGTGTTAGTAACATTTCAAAAAAAACCAATTTCGATAAAAGGTTCAATACCTATAGTAGGCGAGCGTGCTCCGGACTTCGAGCTGTGTTCATCAGATTTGAATGCTCTTACTCTAGCGGCAATGAAAGGAAAAAAATTGATATTAAATATTTTTCCAAGTTTGGACACAGATGTTTGTGCTTCTAGTGTGCGTATTTTAAATCATATGAAGTCTAGAGGTGAGAATGATTTGCAAGATGTTCTGATTGTTTGTATATCTAAGGATTTGCCATTTGCTATGAAGAGGTTTTTTGACGCTGAGGGTATATCTAATTGTATTGTTGGGTCATGCTTTCGCTCAACTAACTTTATGCAAGATTACGGTGTTGAAATAAGTAGTGGGCTACTCAGAGGTCTAGCTGCTAGATCAATTATAGTGGTTGGGAAAGATGGATTGGTTAAATATAATGAGCTGGTTCAAGAAATAACCGATGAACCTAATTATAAGGCGGCTATTTTGGCATGTAAAAATTGAACCACTGTATACAACATAGACACTTAATTGGTTTTGTGGGGGAGATCCGTTTAAAACTGAATTCTAATGTGGCCTTTGGCGTTGTATATTATCATAAGAGTATCAAACACGTGATTTGAGATCATATTCAATCAATCTTTAACACTTGTTCAGTTTTGCACCTATTATATTACACTGCCTTTGAGTGACACACTAGGCAGTGTAATTTTGGTATTGTTAATGTACTTTTGATAGCCTGTTTTACATACAGGTTGTTGCTTGTAAGTCGTAAAAAATATCCTTTCTTTGTTCTTCGCTTTGCACGCTAACAGAACGTTCTTCTCTATGGCTCGGAGGACGCTTTTAGCGTGACGTTTCTCTGGTTCTTCAGAATTATCTCCCGCCAAACTAACTGTTTTATTGAAGGCAAAAAATCAAGCCTCACTTCCTATCTTTCTTTTAAGTCTACTCTACTCTTTGTTAGCGTAAAATTTGACTTCTATGTGCTAATTCTATGTGCTAATTATGCGAACGTTTTTAGGTACTGTATCTACAGTACATAATCTAGATAAGTAATAAAAATCAGTTAATTAACTGATATCGGATACGAATGGTATATAAGTTTCACTTTTATTACACATTGGTACGAACCTAAGTTGAATTTTTTTACACATTTTCGTGAAAAGTCGATCTTTATTTAGTTTTTTAATTGTTTTTACATCTTGTTTTTAAATTTGTGAACAAGATACACTTTATTGGTAGGTACCAATTGACACCTTGGGTTGGTGCGTCTATAAAAAAGGTGATATCACTGACAATAGAGGTCAATACAATGAAAAAAAATCAACTTATATCCAAAAAAAACCTACTAATATTTGGTTTGGCGTTTAGCTGTCTCTCTGCGAGCTTGCCTGCTTTAGCAGACGGTGGTCCCCATGGGTTTACCGATTATAGACATGAATATCTATCCGAATCTCGTAAGCACTATGATCGTGTTATGTTCGGTAACTTTTTTAGTAACGGGTTAGGTATATTGGCAGAGTTGCGCTATGCAACAGAAGAAGGTTCGGACCAAGATGTATGGAACCCTTCTGACTTCACAAATAACGGCATGGGGTTAAGTGCTGTTTATAAGTTTAAGCCACTAGACAATAAAAAGTTTTGGCTGGAACCAATGTTTTGGCTTGATAGTAGCAAGTGGTGGTCGACCTATGAATACGGTTTGAGTAGTGGATATGATTTCTCGAAAGAATGGAAGCTATCTGGTAGATTTCGATATGATATGGATAAAGCTACGAGCGACTCTAAAAACTATAATAATTCAGATCGTAACAACAAGCGATACGATTTATGGGTCAAATATAATCCGGATGGTACAAACCTCAGATTGACTTTTAACGGTGTTTATTACGATAACGACTACATCACCTGGAACAATGGTAAGAAGGATTACGCACTTGATCTAAAAGTTGGCTACAAACTTGGTTCGTGGGAACCATACTTTCGTATTGGTGATAAGCGTGCCAGTAAAACCACCAACGAGCGTCAAGTCCGATATCGCGCTGGTCTAACTTACTCTTGGTAGAGGGGATTTCACAATGAAAACTACTAGAATTACAGCAATATTTGCGTTGATGAGTCTGTGTACTTCGGTTATGGCATCTGAAGTTTCAGTTGTTCGTATCATGGATTTGGAAACTGGTACTCTTGTTGAAAATTACAAGTCATCAGGAAGTGATAAGCTTGCACGTAAAACTCAAGAAATTGGTGGATTGTCCGCAATAGCCATGGTTTCTTCAAAAAAGTTTGTTGCATTATCGGATGCTCGTTCCCGTCCATCGAAAGGGTTAACTCGGTTTTACAAAGGGTCGTTCTCCGACAATTATAACCAGTTTAAAATTGACGACGTAGTTGTATTGAAGAACAAACAAGGTAAACCTTTCGGTCCGAATGAGAAAGACCCAGAATCATTGGTATTACTGCCTAGTGGTAATATCTTATGGGGTTCAGAAGCTAGTCACACTTTGATAGTTTCTGACCTTGATGGGAATCAAATTAGTGATGTTTCATACCTGCTGCCTGCTTATTATAAGGGGGATAATAAAACAATTGGTCTTAGGAAGAACCAGTCCTTGGAAGGTATGAGTCTATCTCCTGATGGTACTACATTGTTTGTAGCAACTGAATCTGCTTTGATTCAAGATGGTTCCGTTTCCACCCCGACGACCCCTTCTCTATCTCGAATATTAAAGTTTGAAGTCGATAAATCCTCTCAGTTGAAATTGGTTGGTGAATATGGCTATGTGGTCGATCGAATAAATGTTCAGAGTAAATATGGTGTTCATGACAATGGCGTTTCTGACATATTAGCAATCGATAACAATAGGTTATTAGTAGTCGAACGAAATGGGTATTCAGTAAAAGAAGGGTATTGCTGTTTCGACTTTGATGTTCGTGTTTTTAAAGTGAATCTCACAAATGCAACAAACTTAAAAGGGACACATTCAGTAAGTGATGTTGATGCACCAAATCCGATACTACCAGCTTATAAGTCATTATACTTTAAATTTTCTGACCTTGTCTCAGACCAGCAAAATTATGAAGGTTTAACTTATGGTCCGTTGGTTGATGGAAAATCAACATTGCTATTCAGTGCGGATAATAATTTTCAACCACATCAAAAAAGTCAGTTGGTATTGATTTCGGCGCCCGACTTGGAGCAACGTTAGTATGAAAATTAGACTAACTCTAATAACCCTTGTTTTGGCTTTTAGTAGTGCAAGTGACGCCGAAGAAGTTATGAACCAAGAGCAATACCTTACTGTTCTTCATACTAACGACCACCATGGTCGCTTCTGGAAGGATGAACGTGATCAAGCTGGCATGGCTGCTCGTAAGACGTTGATTGATTCGATTCGAGATGAGGTGGCTTCTAAAGGAGGTCAAACCTTATTACTGTCCGGTGGTGACATAAACACAGGTGTTCCTGAATCAGACATGCAATATGCTAAGCCTGATTTTATCGGCATGAAATATCTTGGTTATGATGCCATGGCGGTTGGGAATCACGAATTTGACGTTTCATATGGTATCATGAATATGCAACAGGTTTGGTCGCAAGTGCCATTTCTATCGGCCAATATTTATGACAAATCCACAAATGAACGCTCATTTGCCCCATATAAGCTGTTTGACTTTGATGGTTTAAGAGTTGCCGTGCTTGGTTTAACAACTACGGATACACTTAAAGTTGGCTCTTCGACACTCAAACAGAAATACATTATCAATGATCCTAGCCAAGAGGTGTTAAAACTGACCAAAGAACTCGATGCCAAGAGTCCTGATGTTGTAATTGCTTTAACTCATATGGGGCACTATGTAAATGGTGAACATGGATCCAATGCTTACGGTGACGTTACACTAGCGAACAACCTTCCAAATGGTACGCTTGATGCAATCATTGGTGGGCACTCTCAAAATGCTGTTTGTTATCAGAAAAACTCTCGAAAGAAAGAAGTCTTTGAACCTGGTGATGCCTGTTGGCCTGATAGGCACAATGGCACTTGGATCATGCAGGCGCAAGAGTGGGGGAGGTTTGTTGGGAGAGCAGATTTCATCATTAAAGAAGGCGTAGTGGAACTGATTAATTACCAACTCATCCCTGTTAACTTGAAGAAAAAGGTTAAATTGGACGGTAATAAAAAGTATGTTCTTTATCAAAATGAGATTGATCAAGACGAAGATATAATATCGTTACTCAAACCTTATTATGAGAAAGGGAACAATTTAATCAATTATCGAATCACGAATATTGCTCAAAGACTTGAAGGTGATAGAAAGGTTGTGAGGTCTCAGCAAACCAATTTAGGTAATGTTATTTCTGATTCTATGATGGTTAAAACTGGAGCTGATTTAGCCATCATGAATTCAGGAGGTATTCGCGACAGTATTGATGAAGGCGAAGTAACGTATAGAAATATTTTGAAAGTACTGCCTTGGGGCAACAGCATAGTTACTGTTGAACTATCTGGTAGTGAACTTAAGACTTATCTTTCTGAGGTATTAAAGAAAACTCCAGGCTCTGGTGGTTATGTGCAGAGAAGTACTAACTTCAACTTGGTCGATGGAGAAGTTACCATAGATGGTAAGAAGCTTAGTCCTACCAATACATACAAGTTAGCGCTTTCTAGCTATGCTTCTCGTGGCGGCGATGGATACCCAAAACTCAACAAACATCCAACTTATGTTGATACTGGATATTTAGATGCAGATGTATTAAAGGAGTTCCTAATCCAAAATAACTAACAACACGGAGAAGTTGTAATAATTCTAAGCGGCTATTTAGCCGCTTTTTTATTTTCAGCCCTAAACCACCTACTTCAGTAGGTGGTTATCATTCAGTTGGGCTTTGCCTGTAGTTCTACCCATGTTAAATGCTCCCTTGATTTTTAGCGAAGTCAAAGAGGACAAATAACATAAGTAGATACAATCAAGCTTCCCACGTATTTTGGATTTGTCGATTGCATAGGGATTAATGAAGAAAGTATTTGACGGTTATGTCAGGAATCGGGAAAAGCAGGAATGCTCTTAATTGAAATATTAACGTTGAACTAAATAAGGCCCACCTTTAAATCGAATTAGACTAAGCAACTTCCTTTTGAATATGACACTCTTTCTTTTTTTGTGTGTGGTGGGATAAAGAAGTAAGGTTAGTACCAATTTGTTTTATTTTTCGGATTACTTATTGTTTTAATGTGTTTTTAGTTCCAGATAGCAGTTTTATTGAGCTTTTTAACGTTTTGCTGATGTGGTAGCGTTGGTTGGTACTTACCAATATTAAGGCATGGCTATGAAGAGAAGAATTATAACTATTACTTTAACATTTATGTTTAGCGGTCAAGCGCTGGCTTTAGACTACTTTGACGACGTGAGCAAGAATGACCATCGATGGTTTAAGTTTAACTATATGTTTGCTGTAGATGAGTTACCTGGAGAGTCAGACCACGATTATGTTGAGTTGGAGTTTGGTGGCCGTTCGGGTATCTTTGATATGTACGGATATGTGGATTTATTTAATCCATTTGATTCCGAAGATAGCGACAAATATGACCAAGAAAAGCTATTTATGAAAATTGCACCTCGTATGTCTATTGACGGTCTGCTTAGGAAGGACTTTTCATTTGGGCCAGTTAAAGAATTATACGTGTCGGGAGTTTACTCTACTGGGGGAGCTGGTCATTCAGGTAACAATATTTCTACTAATGGCGGGTTGATTGGTATTGGAGCGGATATAGAAGTTCCAATTATGGGAGTTATGGGTTGGAGTATATTACGCCAGTATGATGTTAATACTCGAGAATGGAATGGATATCAGATTTCTACTGGTTGGTTTAATCCGCTAATTTATTTCGATAATGGTTCGTTCTTAGCTTTTCAAGGTTATGGTGATTTTACTTGGGGAATGGATGATTCCGATCCTGATAACCTATCATCGACTGGTTTTGCTATGTTTAACGGTTTTTACTGGCATAACGATAAAGTTTCAGTAGGCTACGGTTTGAAATTTTTTAAAGATATTTATGGTCTAAAAGATGAGGGTTTTGCTGGTAAAACAACAGGTGTAGCGCATTACTTTAGCGTCGGCTACTCGTTCTAATTAATAATTTCATATCAATAAAAAAGCGGTGCAACCGCTTTTTTATTGATAATAAGATCGACTATTAATTCGAATTGTGTAGTCAAACCGACTTGAAGGGTAAACCATTTCAACATACTCAATAGGCTGATCTTTCGAAGAATAACTTATTCGATTGCATATTAGAACAGCTTCGTTCATCGTAATTTCAAGGTACTGACTTTCTTGAGGTGAGGGAAGCCTTGCGCTTAACGATTCAACAGCTTCGACTGGCTTAATTCCCCAGTTCTGGTTGAGTAGTCTATAAAGACTCTGACTATTCATTAATTCGACTTCAGTTATCGGTTTGTGGCCATTTAAAGGGATGTACGCTGTATGAATGCCGATAGGTGTAGTTCCTGATAGACGCACACGCCTTATTTTTTGTACGCGGTCATCAGTACCATGTATAGATAGTTTATCTCTAATAAACTTATTCGGTTCAATGACCTCCAAGTCGAGAATTATTTGACCAATAGAGAGCCCTTTGGACTCCAAATCGTCACTAAGACTATGTAATGAGCGCTGATTATCTCGGGAGTTTGAAGGACGAACGAAAGTGCCGCTTCCTTGCTCACTGCGTAAGTAACCTTCCTCCGTCATCATTTGAATTGCTTTGCGGACAGTTGAACGGCTGACGTCATAAGATTCGCTGATCTGACGTTCTGTTGGGGTTGCTGTATTTTCTTTCCATAACCCCGCCTCGATCTGCTCCTTTAAGCGATTTGCCAACTCTACGTATTTTCTTATCTTTTTCATGCGTACTTCACTATCGTCAAATTAGATTGGCCAAAGACTCCACCCTAGCCCAATAATTAAATCCATTTCTGAGAGATACTATATCTAATGTCCTTGTCTCTACAACTAATATCAACAGTATCACATACAAGACGAGTAAGATTATTTGAGTTTTGAATTTTATTTTGGTACGAACCTTTTACTGGTGCTTTGCTCTGGGTTTTTATTCCTGAATTTATATAATTCTTTGTTTTTGTTGGTGTTTATTTGGTTTGGGCAATCGTTTTTGTTATGGTTTAATAATGATTGACATCACATTAATAGGTTTTTTGCTCATTTTTTATTGTTTGGTTCGTACCAATTGTGTATTGTTATTATGTAAGCTACAGTAATGGGATAGTGAATGATGGGCAACGAGCCGAAGTGCAAGACTCTTTTTACACGTTTAAAGGTAATGATGGTATTTGGCAAGAGAACAATGCAATACCTGTAGAACGCAAAATTAGCCTTGAGTATTCAGTCAGTCGTTCAACTGTTCGCAAAGCAATTCAAATGATGACGGAGGAAGGTTACTTACGCAGTGAACATGGGAGTGGCACCGTTGCGTTGCACGTCCGTTAAGTTTTTAAGTTTAAGAGATAGTTTTCGTTCTCTTCATTTTTTTAGTGAGGTTATAGCTCTAGAAGGAAAATCTGCTAATCAGTCCATATTGGAAGTGAGTGTAGTTACGCCGAGTGACTACATTCGGAATCGATTAGGGTTAGAGCCCTAGTTAGACAAGATTAAAAAATATGTTGTTTGAGATGTGATGGTTCGATGGCAATTGGTGTTCACACGGTTTATTTACCTATTATTAAAGGAGCTTGGTTATTGAGTGTGAGCTCAGTCAAAAGCGAGTCTTTATCTATTGATAGGAGACCAATGGGGATTAAAACCTATTGAAGTGATCGAGTTTTTAACTGCAAGGTTTCCCTCTCTCGCTGAAAGCAAGGTTCTAGAAATATCAACGAGTGAAGCTGTTTTGACCTGATGTCGTGTGACGTATTCAGCTCCCCTTACAACCATTAGAACATGTTGAGATGGTTTATATATCAAGTTGTTACGACTACACCGTAAGAATCAATAGGAAATATTTACAAGTTTAAATCCTGCGGAGAATAATAATATGAAAAAATTTATCGGTATAACATTAGTGAGTAGTTTAGCTCTTGTTGCAGGTCTTTCATCTACCGTGAAAGCTGCTGACGACTTTAGTGCTGTTTACTTCGTGCATGGCACGTTAGGAGATAAGTCATTCATGGATTCTGCGCAGCGCGGTATGGAGATGGCCAAAGAAAAACTCAATATGCGCTCTAGGACGGTTGAAGCAGGCTTAGATAGCACCCAGTGGGAACCAGCGTTTCGTGATGTTGTAGAGTTCGAGGACTACGATGTTTATGTCGCTGTGACTTACCCAATGGCAAGTGTTGTTCAAGAGCTTGCTCAAGAGTATCCAGATAAGAAATTCGTACTTATTGATGCTGAAGTTGACTACAGCGCATGTAGTAATAAATGTGACAACGTTTACTCACTATTGTTCAAGCAAAGTGAAGCCTCGTTATTAGCCGGTGCTTATGCTGCAAGCATGACTAAGTCAGAGGCACCGCAAGCAAATAAAGACAAAATGGTCGTAGGTATTGTTGGTGGTCAAGAAGTCCCTGTAATTCAAGACTTTGTTGTAGGTTTCGAGCAAGGTGTTGAATTTGTTGATAAAGACGTGAAAGTACTTGTGCAGTACGCGAATTCGTGGACTGACCCTGCTAAAGGTAAAGAGATTGCAAAAGCACTATATGATCAAGGTGCAGACATCGTTTTTGCTGTAGCCGGTGGTACGGGGCAAGGTGTGTTTGAGGCAGCACAAGAAGAAAATCGTTACGCAATTGGTGTTGATGCTGACCAATCTGAAATTCTTAAAGCGTCTAACCCAACTCAAGCGAGCCTTATTATTACTTCTGTATTGAAGAATGTAGATACTGGCTTACTTCTTGTGCTTGAAAAAGCCAAAAAAGGTGAGCTTAACTACGGCCAGTCAGAGTTTATAGGTGTCAAGGAAGGTGCCGTTGGTTTGGCTAAGAATGAAGTATACAAATCGGTGACACCTTACCCAGTGCAAGAAAATATCAAGTCTATTGAGTTAAAGCTTATTAATAAGTCTCTTGTAGCTAATTCCGTATTCAACCGCTAATACAAGCATGTTGGAGCAGGGATAAGCCTTTATTACTCTGCTCACTGACCGAGGCCTCGATATAATGACTGATTTTTTAAGAGTCGATGGAATTTCCAAGACTTATGATAATGGCGTAGTTGCAAATACTGATATCAGTTTCAATGTGCAACAAGGGATTATGCATGCCATCTGCGGCGAGAATGGTGCAGGTAAAAGTACGCTGATGAAAATGCTATATGGTTTGGTAAAACCAACATCAGGAGATATTTATTACAAAGGTGACAAACTGGATTTAGACAGCCCTAAAGAAGCGATTGAGTTGGGTATTGGTATGGTTCATCAAGAGTTTATGCTTGTCCCTTCATTTACAGTGGCGGAAAATATCACACTCGGTGCAGACGTGTTAAAAGGTGGTTTTCTTGATAAAGAAGATGCAATTCGCGTCACTAGAGCCCTTGCTGAAACGTACAAATTTGATATTGACGCGGAAGCAACTGTTGAGTCCATTCCTGTTGGTATGCGTCAACGTGTTGAAATTTTAAAAGCATTATACCGAGGTGCCGACCTTCTTATTCTTGATGAACCCACGGCTGTATTGACCCCTCAAGAAAGCGAAGAGTTATTTGTTTCTCTTAAAAGGCTTGTAAGAGAGCAAAATAAATCAGTCATATTTATTACTCATAAGCTGAAAGAAGTGAAATTTGCTTCAGACAAAATTACCGTTATCCAACATGGCAAAGTAACAGGCAATTTTGATACTGATAGCGTGTCGGTAGAGCAACTCGCGAATAGTATGGTTGGTCGAGAAGTCGATAACACTTACTACAGAAAATCACAAGATATTGGTATTAAAGCCCTAGAAATCAAAGGTCTTAACTATAAAGATAGTGCTGGTATCCAGCGAATTAACAACCTTTCAATCGATGTTTATGAGGGGGAAGTGCTTGGGATTGCAGGTGTTGAAGGAAACGGTCAAACAGAGTTAGCGCGACTGATTTCTGGTCTAGATAAACCAACTTCTGGGGATATTGAGTTTTACGGCCAGGCCATCCAAGGGAAGACTCCACGTCAAATTCGTGATCTTAAAGTTGCCCATGTATCTGAAGACCGAAAAGGGGATGGTACAGCTGGGGAAGCGTCCATTCGTGATAACGTAATAGTTGATCGTTATCACCAGAAAAGCTTCGGTGATATGGGACTTCTAAAGATGGGGTACATAAAAGAGCACCTAGACCACCTTATCGCCCGATTTGATATTCGCTGCAAGAGCCAGGAAACCGCAATTGGTTCCCTGTCTGGCGGTAATATGCAAAAAGTTGTAATTGCTCGGGAAGTTTCTGCAGAGCCTAAATTTCTGATTGCAGCCCAACCCACTAGAGGCGTCGATATTGGTGCTGCTCAACTGATTAGGAATGAATTAATTACACTCCGAGATAACAAAAAAGGTGTGCTTTTACTCTCTGCAGATTTAGATGAGATTTTGTCAATCTCTGATCGCATCGCTGTTATCTATAAAGGTGAGATTGTCGGTGTGTTTAAGAATGAAAACATTGATGAAAAGGCCCTCGGTCTTTACATGCTTGGGCTAAAGAGGCAGTCATAACATGAGTAGTCTTACTTTAAACAAAGGTAATATCTTTGGTGAGCTGTTACGTATCTTATCAGTTGTTACCGCGGCCATCACAATTGGCTTTATCATTACACTGTTTGTTAGCGAAGATGCTGTTGGTGCATTCAAGGTTCTGTTAACTGGTCCGTTCCCGATAGTCGATATTTCGGATACGGGAATAAAACTTCGTGGCTTAAGCCGCACGGGTTCATGGCTTATTGATTTTACAACTCTTGTTTTACTTGGTTTATCCGTTTGTTTAGCATTTCGAGCGCGCCAATTTAGTATGGCAGCAGAGGGGCAACTTTTCTTAGGTGCCATCGCTTCAGCGGCTGTTGTTATCTACATTGATGGCCCTAGCTTTTTTGTTGTGCCGCTAGCGCTGTTTTCAGCAGCGACAATTGGATTTCTTTGGGGGATGATTCCGGGTTACCTAAAAGCATATCTTGGCGCGAATGAAATCGTTAGTACTTTGATGTTGAATATCATTGCTGTGCAATTGTATCGCTACATCCTTGTGTACTATATGAATGATCCAACAGCAGGTTTTATTGCATCAGAAACTATTCCAGTGGATATGCGTTTAGACCGAATTCTTCCAGGCACTAAATTGACGTCAATGTTCTACATTATGCTTGCAGCGTCTGCATTTGTTGTATTGCTTATTTACCGTTCGAAGTTTGGGTATCAGCTTAATATTCTTGGTGTTAATGAAAAGTTTGCTCGTTATGGCGGTATTGCAACTAAGAGAGTTGTCATGCTGACGTTTGCAGTAAGTGGTGTATTTGCTGGCTTAGCAGGTGCACATTTGGCATTGGGGGTAACAAGCCGACTTAATCTTTATCTGGCGCCAGGAATTGGCTTTGAAGGTATTGTAGTCGCTTTACTTGCAAGAAATGACCCACGATTAATTCCATTGTGTGCTTTGCTTTACAGCTACCTTCGGGTGGGTTCGCAAATTATGGAACGCAGTACTGATGTACCTCGTGAGTTAGTGCTAATTATCCAAGCCTTGATCATCCTATTTGTGATGGTTGATCAACTGAAACCTTTCTTAAATCGCATAAAAGTTAAGTATGGAAAGAAAGCGTCTGATTCTTCCCAACTAACTAATTCTAATGGGGTCGCTAAAGATGTTTGAAATGTCAATGGAAACAATTTTTTCGTTTGCCTTTTTAGCGGCAACTTTACGTGCTGCAACACCACTGCTCCTCGCAACGATGGGTGGTTTGTTAACTGAGCTGTGTGGCGTTATCAACATTGCTTTGGAGGGCCTAATGTTAATCGCGGCGTTTTTTGGTGTGTTATCAGGTGCTTATTGGTTGATGTGGGTTCCGGAAATGTCTTGGTTTGCTCCGTGGTTTGGTATGGGAGTAGGTTTGTTGTCTTCTGTTGCTTTGGCTTGGTTACTTGCTTTTTTCCACCTTGAACTTGGTTCGGATCTCATCCTCTCTGGTATTGGTATTAACGTGCTTGCCGGTGGTTTAACAGTCTTTCTGATGTTCGCTCTAACTGGTGATAAAGGTTCAACGAGTACGCTAGTGAGTCCGACATTACCTGAAATTCAGATCCCTTTGGTTAATCATATTCCAGTGCTTGGTGAGTTAATTAATTCAGACTCTGGTCGCGGCTATAATTTCCTGACGTTCATCGCATTCCTAAGTGTCGTTGCTGTAAGTACGCTGCTTTACAAGACTCGTTTAGGTAAGAACCTACGAGCAGTCGGTGAAAATGAAGACGCGGCTCGTTCAGTTGGTATTGATGTTAAGCGAGTGAAATATCAAGCCATACTGTTAAGTGGGTTGCTTGCTGGTTTAGGTGGTGTGTACTTATCGATGGGGTACCTATCGTTCTTCCAAGCCAACATGACCGCAGGTCGTGGATTCACTGCACTAGCGGCTATCTACCTTGGTGCTAAGCACCCAGTTGGTGCCATGTTCGCTGCTCTAATCTTTGGTGCAAGCACAGCTTTAGAGCCTCGTTTAGCTCTGTTCGAAATCCCTAGTGAAATCGTTGCTATGATTCCTGCAATTGTAACGATTTCCGCTCTTATCATTCATAGCGTCTACAAAGAGCGCAAGAAGAAAAAACTAGCGAAAGCAATTTATAATCTAAAAGGAAATGCATAATGACTACTCAACAAAACGCGACTGTATTTAATAAGATTAAAGGTGCTTTGGCCGCTGCGGGGATGGGTGACGCTCTAGGCGCGCCAACCGAACTGTACTCGATCGATGAGATCCTAGAAGCTCATAATGGCTTGCTGACTAAATTTGTCGAGCCACCTAAAGATACGTTTGCAGGTGATTTAAATGGTGTTTCCGGGCTAATTACAGATGATGCTAGTCAGATGTATGTTTTAGCGGAAGGTATTATCAAAGCAGGCTATGGAAAATTTACAAATGAAGATTGGGTTGAGTGTCTTCTTCGTTGGGCTGAAATGGAGCCATATGCTAACTACAAAGGTCCAACTACTGAACTAGTAGTTAAAGCTTTGAGAGAAGGGGTGCCAACAAATACGATTGGTCGTATTGGCACGTCAAAGCGACAAGCTCCGCAAGTTGGTGTAACTAACGGTGCAGGCATGCGTGTTGCCCCTGCCGGATTAGTTTATCCAGGTAATGTAGATAAAGCTTGTGAGCTGGCTGCTTTAACTTGTATCCCGTCCCATGATACTAACATTGCGATTGCTTCCGCTTGTGCGATTGCTGCCGCAGTATCAGAGGCTATGGTTGAAGATGCCACTGTTGTAAGTATTCTTGAAGCTTCTCTAAAAGGAGCTCGCTACGGTGAAGCCTATGCACGTAAACATGCTCGTGTGGTAGCTGGCCCTAGTATTCACATGAAGATAGAACTGGCGATTGATATTGCAAATGAGGGAGGAGAGCTGATTGAATTTCTTCGCAAAATTGAAGGTTATATCGGCAACTCGGTTACAGCACATGAGTCTATACCATGCGCGATAGGTATCTTTGCATTTACTAAAGGTAACATTATGCAAGGAATTATTGCTTCAGCAAATGTAGGTAATGATACGGATAGTATTGCTACTATGGTTGGTTCAATTTCAGGTGCATGGAATGGCTTTGAGTCGATTCCAGCAGATATGTACGCTCAATGGTCGGAAGTGAACAGCAAGGACTTCAATATTGATCAGATTGCTGAAGGATTAACCACTCTAGCAATTAAAGCATTGGATGATGCTCATGCAGTCAGCTAAGACTATTATGCCCCTAGATCATACAGAGGCTGAATTGGCGTCTACATGGGAAAGTTTGCACTTTTTGATTAGTAATCGAAAGCAGATTGACAGAGTGGTTGAAGTTATAAAGCAATCTAAACGTTTATTTGTTGTTGGAAGCGGTGAGTCATTTGTGGCAGCAAGGTACTTTGAGGAGATCTTTAAATTTACTGATAAATATGTTACGGCAGTGCAGTCTTTTGATTTTTTCAAGCGATATTCTTCACGGTTAGATAGTGAAACGTGTGTTTTGGTTGTTTCATCGAGCGGTCGTCCTTCGCTAGTGATAGATGTACTCAAGTCGGTTATCGATTCGCCTGCTACTTCAATTGTATTGACAAATAATGCAAAAGTTTGGAGGGCTGAAGATGTACCAGATTTATTTTATTCTACTTTTGCTTCTAAGAAAGGAATGCCAACACAAAGTACAGTTGCTACTTTTGTAGCTTTGTTGCTGGTAGCACAACAGTTAATGCCTGCAGTTAAGCGCTTCTATTCTTTGGATCTCTTTGACTATGTTCTTGGGTTTGATACTGAAATTGTTGAAATTTTGGCAACACATCGCAATAAAATTGAAACTTTTTACGATTCTAAGTACAGGTATTCGTGTGTCGGAACTGGATTTGGAGCCATACTGTCTGAGTCATTTGCAAACCTATTAGTTTGTGGTCCTGAAGTTGAAGCAAATTTTATGGAGATAGAGGAGTATCATCATTCTCTAAGAATGTTTATTCCTCAAAGAGAGAAGGTCATTTTTATTACCTGTGATTCAGAAAATTTAGATCCTTTTGTCCATGACACGATAGACGAATTATTGGTTAAGTCAGCTCGAGTTGTATTAATTTGTACTTATGATGTATCCCAGTATAGTTTTAGTAAAGATGAAAATTTTACGGCAATCAGTTTATTAAGAAGAGGTAAGTGTTCTCAAGAAGTGAAATCTCTATTTTTACTTAATATAATTCAACACATTACTTTTTATATGGCTATTTACGCAACAGAGTGTGGCTATGTAAGAGCTGAAATTTAGAGGGTTTTATGAAGCTATTTGAGGTTTTAGCGGTCGGCGACGCCAATATCGATACCACTATTAAGGTAGATCACCTACCTAAACATGACGACAAAGTATTAGGTGAAAAAGTTTCATCGCAGATCGGTGGGACCGTAGCCAATAGTGCCTGTGTTCTTGGTAGTTTAGGTGTGAAGGTTACTGCACTCGCAAAGGTAGGTACCGATGGTCACGGTGCAGAAATTCTCAATGAGTATGCTAAGTACAATATAGATACTAGCTTTGTAGAGCAGATCGAAGGTTTTGAGGCGAACCAAGCGATCATTATGCTTGATGACACAGGAGAGAAGTCACTCATATTTGTTCCAGCATGTCATTATGAGTATTCGAAAAGTAGGGCGATACTCGCTGTTTCTCAGGCTGAATATCTTTACACTATGCCTGGTGATATTTGCAAATTTGTTGAAATAGCAGCGCTTGCTTATAAGTATGAGACAAAAGTGGTGGTTGATATTGAGTCGACTATCGTAGCGTCTAAAGAAGATACCCATGCGATTCTAACTCATTCAGACATTGTATTTTTTAACGAAGAAGGTTTTACCAAAGCGATCGAACAGGACTTAACCGAAGAGATACTACATATACTGATTGAACAGTATAACCTTGATACTATTATCGTTACTTTGGGGGCAAATGGAGTGTTAGCAGCAAATAATAAAGGGGAAATAGAAAGGCATTCAGGTTTCGAGGTAGAGGTTATCGATACCACTGGTGCGGGTGATACATTTAATGCTTCTTTTTTATTTAGTAAAATAAATGGTTATCAATTGGATAAAAGTCTTGAATTTTCCTGTGCCGCTGCAGCTTACAGTATCGGTGGTTTAGGTCCAAAAGGAGCTGTGCCAACAATAGAATGTGTGACAGAGTTTTTGTTAGTAACTACCAGTCGCTAAATATGTATTTTTACCGTAACTAAAAGATTAGTATAGTTATTATAAAGGAAATATTCGGCAAGATAGTGCATATGGAATAAAACTGTGGTAAGGAAGTGTTCGAGATTGTTGACCACGTCATATTTAATATTGAGCTGTGTAGATTTACTCTGATTTTTCTTTTTCTGATACTGGATAGTATCCGAGTGCTTAGTTATTGACTAATGACGTTGTATATACAAGTGGAGTTATTGATATGTGTAGTAATTCAGACCTGATCTGACAGTTACCTACTTATCAAAGCAAAAGTGTCGACTATTTCTTGTTGGATCTTCCCGAAGTTATCATGCTTTGTTTTAGATAGGATAGAGTACTATCGACCTTTCCATTGAAAGCATCAACGGCAAAATGAATTGCATAAGTTTTACGGTGAGCTTGAACATAATCATACGCGCCGGCATGAGCTTCTTTGACCATAGTTTACTCGTTTACGGGCTGCTTTTAGTTCTTCCCCTGCTTCTTTATATCTGTACTCTTCGGCGAGGTCATCTAGGACAGCTCGATTTGGGATGATATAGTCATCTTTATAGCCTTCAATGGTATTACGCATCGCAAGAATCTCTTTCTCGTATGAGTCACCTTTAGCTTTGTTTAATCTTTTACGAGTTTTGTTACGCAAGTTCTCTGCCTGAGACAAAACACCTTCTGCTTGAAAATTTATCGAAGCTGTTTCTTGGTGGGAGTTATTAGAAGATGGTTGGACGGTAGGTTCAACGCCAACACTCTCCTACGATTGGAATAAAGATCAGGGGGAGATTCCGTTGAATATTAGCGTGAGTAAAACGACCGTTTTGAATGGTCGGCCTTGGAAGTTTGGCATTGAAGCTAATTACTATATCGAGAAAGATGAAAACACGCGTCCGGACTTTATGTTGAGTTTCAACATTAGCCCTGTAGTGGAAAATAAACTGACGTCTTTATTCGATTAATCTTGGTTTAGTATGACTCAATTAGATGGGCTGAACGATGGTCGTTTAGCCTGTTTTATTAAAGCCAAAAGGTTAACCATAAAGCAAATAAAGACATAGCTGATAACAGAGCAACGCTCTTGCTAAACATTGGCTTGTTCCAGCCAAGCTTAACTACATCTTGCTCTGTCAGTTCTAGGTTTATCTGTTCACAGTATCTATCGAGTTCTTTCATCGTCATCACCTCTTCAATCACTTCAATAATCAATATAACTGGATAGGTGTGTTCGTATAAATCAAGGATTTTATTGGCTCCTCAAAACCACCGCCTAGGGCGGTGGTGATTGTTCCTTGAGGCTATAGCCTGAAGAAGTGCCCATGTTAGAAGTAACCTCTTATTCACCACAAGTAAGAGGAAACAACCACATGGGCGATTACAGAAGTTCATCACATGTCTATTGGCGTTGCAAATACCATATAGTTTGGACTCCAAAGTACAGATATAAGATTTTGAAAGATAAGGTAGGAAAGGAGCTTTATCGTTCAATCTATATTTTGTGCAATATGAAAGACTGCGAAGTTTTAGAATTAAACGTTCAACCAGATCATGTTCATCTTGTTGTCATTATTCCTCCCAAGTTATCAGTATCGAGTTTGTTAGGAGTTTTAAAAGGCCGAACAGCAATTCGACTTTTCAATAGATTCCCACATATACGTAAGAAATTATGGGGAAATCACTTTTGGGCTAGAGGGTATTTTGTAGATACGGTCGGTGTGAATGAAGAAGTCATTCGGCGATATGTACGACACCAAGATAAGCAGGACATAGAGTATGAACAACAATTACAGTTATTGAAGAACTGATAGCGCGGACGCCCCCCTTTAGGGGGTTATAAAGCAAAACCGCCTTCTAAGAAGGCGGATATTTTTTAACAGGCGTTTAGTCAGTCTGAACGATGATTCGTTTTGAATCGAGATGCGACCAATTCTCCATGATAGATTTCAAGCACTTAATCTAATTATTGGTGTATCAAATTGTACGAGTAGACGTTAGAAAGTTATCTAACACACTGAGCAATGCAGGCGTTCCAGAGAAGAGGGCGGTGTTACTTGCCAAAGCATTCAAAGATTCAATTAACGAAATCGACCCAGTATCTCAATCGTATGTGAACAAGAAGATTGAAAAGTCCAAAAATGAAACACTTCAATACTTGTTGGCATTTTTGGGGCTACAGATGATCTTGATTTCGTGTTTTCACTACATCATGACTAATTTGTAGGCATGAAAAAGTCCGATATTGGCGTACCAATATCGGACTTTGATGTTTAATGGTTGTTTTTAGCTAAGTTAGAACAATTAACCCGCAGCAGCTTGCATGATAAGGCCGCAGATGTAAGCACCGTATGTACCGAGCGCGTAACCCAATACTGCCATCAGGATACCTACTGGTGCCAATGCTGGGTGAAATGCCGCCGCTACGATAGGAGCTGATGCCGCGCCACCTACGTTAGCTTGGCTACCTACTGCCATGAAGAACAGTGGAGCACGGATTAGCTTCGCCATCGCAATCATAAGTAGAGCGTGGATAGTTAACCATGTGATACCAATGAAGAAGTAACCTGGGTTGTCCAAGATAGCGGTAACGTCCATTTGCATACCGATAGTCGCAACTAGGATGTAGATGAACGCAGAACCTACTTTAGACGCGCCACTGTGCTCAAGGCTGCGTGTCGACTTAAAGCATGAAGCGATGAGAGCGAAAGTCGTTACCATAACGATTAACCAGAAGAAGCCAGATGTCAGGCTGTATTTCGCAAGTTCTGGAGCGTTGGTCGAGATCCAAGGTGCGATAAGGTCACTGAATAAGTGAGCTAGGCCAGTTAAGCCAAATGCAATCGCAGTGATCTTCATTAGATCGGTTGTCGTCGTTGGGCGAGCGTTCTCTTCTTGGTATTTAGATACTGTCTCTTTTAGCTCTTCGATTGATGAAGTGTCGGCTTTAAGCCAAGCATCAATCTTCTTCTGACGACCTGCCATGATAAGTAACACGGCCATCCAAATGTTTGCACAGATAACGTCTACCGTAATCATCGCAGAGAACAGTTGGTCATCAACCTCAAACACTTCTTTCATTGCCGCTTGGTTGGCGCCACCACCGATCCAAGAACCCGCAACAGTCGTTAGGCCACGCCATACGTCGCCCGAAACAAGATCAGGGTTAACTTGATCGATAATCAGAATCGCTAATGGGCCACCGATGATGATGCCAGCTGTACCCGTTAAGAACATGATGACGGCTTTAGAGCCAAGACCAAAGATTTTACGAAGGTCTGCTGAGATGATCAGAAGAACTAATGCACTTGGAAGTAGGTAACGGCTTGCTACGAAATACAGTTTAGAGTTTGACGCATCGATGATGCCGAAGCTGTTCAATAGCGAAGGAACAAAGTAACAGAGCAATAGACCCGGAACGAACGAGTAGAATTTTTTCAGTGCGCTATTTTGGCTACTTTCCGTGATAAATACACCGCCAAGAATAACAGCTAACATGCCCATTATTACAGCATCATTAGTAATCATTATTATATCTCCTTTAAGGTGAGCGCAAAGGTCTCACTTTTTTGATTGCAGGACTATACCGACAACTTCCATTCGTTACAAATTGTAACGGGAGACATATTTTGAAATATTTATGTTAATTCAAATGAGCTTAATTTGTGAGTTTGAAGGTTAATTTATTGGTTTTATGAATGTTTACACTAGGACTGGTAAGCTCGATTTTAATATATGCAATACTGTTCAAACCCCTAAAACTGGTGAACATAATTTTAGTCGAGAATAGCACGACTAAAATGAGTGCATATATAACCACGTTTAAGGTGTGGTTTATGCAGGGTGGGGGATGTTTCAAAAATGTAAAAAATGAATCCATTTTTGTAAGGTGGACTGAGATTAAAAATTATAACTGGATCACATAAACCATGTGGTTCATCTGGTTTAGAGACAGTGTTTAGGCTTCATTACTCACTTTGGCTGTCTATAAATAAAGAAAAAGCGGCTCAAGGGCCGCTTTTTAGTAGTTAGAATCTTTGATTAGGATTCTTCTTCCTCAAAACCGTCGGCATAGCCTTTCGGTGGTGGTGTCCAACCACGTTCCGATCGAGAGTGCTTGTCTGAACGGTCTTTCTTCATATCTTCTTTCATTGCTTCTTCTAGGTGAATGAAGATTTGTCGGTAGTTATTGTCGTAGCGTGGGTTGTCTTCAGCCTCAGACCAAGCTTGGTATAGCTTTTCAGACTTACGGCTTTCAACACGTTGGTACGTTGATTTTTGCTGTTCGACGAAGAAAGGGTGGTGGCCTAAAGAACGTAAGGCTTCCGCGCCCATTTCAAGTGCCGAATGGTACGTTTCTGATTCGACAAAGTCTGCACCTGCTTCTCTTAGGCGGTAGCTATGACCACGGTCGAATGCACGCGCTAGTACTTTCACTTTTGGGTAAGTGTGTTTTACGTACTTCACTAACTCGACGCTCGAGTCTTGGTTGTCGATTGCTACAACAAGCATGGCGGCTTCTTCAATACCAGCGGTATGCAATAGGTCGTGACGAGTCGCATCACCAAAGTAAGATTTGATGTTAATAGAGCGCAGAACGTCTACTTGGTTCGCTTGATGATCCAGAACGACTGTTTTGACATCATTCGATACCAATAAGCGGTTAACGATCTGACCGAATCGACCAATACCTGCAATGATTACCGTGCCTTTCTCTTCGATGGTGTCTTCTTCGCGGTCGTTAGATTTTTGTTCGTAACGAGGCAGAATCACTTTATCAAATAGGATAAACAGGCCCGGAGTTAAGAACATCGACAGAGCAACCACTAGCGACAGTGTTTGAACAAGGTCGGCAGGTAACACGTGGTTTTGTGCCGAGAAGCTCAATAATACGAATCCGAATTCACCAGCTTGTGCCAAGCTCAGAGTAAATAACCAACGGTCACTGTTTTTGATTTTAAAGATCAGTGCCAACGTAAATAGGACTAATGCTTTAAGCGCCATTACGCCGATGGTTAAGCCAATGATGAGTGCGAAGTCGTTGAATAGAACCCCGAAGTCGATACCTGCACCAACCGTAATAAAGAACAGACCAAGCAATAGCCCCTTGAATGGGTCGATGTTCGATTCAAGTTCGTGTCTGAATTCACTGTTTGCTAGAACGACACCTGCGAGGAAAGTACCAAGCGCGGGAGATAAGCCAACAAGGCTCATTAACGCTGCAATACCGATAACAAGCATTAGTGCTGTTGCAGTGAAGATCTCACGAAGGCCAGAGCTCGCAACAAAACGGAACAGTGGGCGACTTAGGAAGTGCCCGCCAACAACCACGATGGCGATTGAAGCGGTGATAACAAGACCGTATGCCCAGCTAGGAAGGCCTGCAACTAAACTTAGTTCATCGTGGTGCGCTGCGGTTTCTGCTGCACTCTCAGCCAAGGCGACCAGTTCAGGAAGCGCAAGTAAAGGAATGAACGCCAACATTGGAATAACGGCAATATCTTGGAACAGCAGAACCGAGAAAGCATTCTTGCCGCCTTCTGTCTTAGATAGCCCTTTTTCATTGAACGTTTGCAGAACAATCGCTGTCGATGAAAGTGCGAAGATCAAACCGATAGTGAGAGCGATCGTCCAAGGCTGACCAAAGGTGAGGGCAATACCCATCACAATCGCAGTAGTGCCGCCAACTTGCAGACCACCAAGACCCATCAGGCGGTTTCTCATCGCCCAAAGCATCTTAGGTTCAAGCTCAAGGCCGACTAAGAACAGCATCATAACCACACCAAACTCGGCAAAGTGCTGAATGGTCGTGGTTTCTTCACCGACTAAGCCAATGATTGGGCCAATCACAACACCTGCAATCAAGTACCCTAACACTGAGCCTAACCCGAGTCGCTTCGCAATAGGTACTGCGATAACAGCAGCAACTAAGTAGATAAATGCTTGTAGAAAATATCCCGTCATTATTTAACCTCTGCCATTAGTTCTTCTACGTAGTGGTTTAGCTTTTCTGCCTTGCTGGCTTTTTTGATGTTAATGTCGCCAGCAACCAACGCCTCTAACAGCACTTTATAGCTATCGACATGCTCTTGAATGCGGTTTTCTTCCAAAGCGGTACGTGAACCAAACAGAGCAAATGGTGCGAGGTAGGTCATCCCACATAAAGAGGCGGTCTGTTCAATTGGATGAAGCAGCTCTCGGATAGTGAAATGGTTGTAGCCATCACTTTGATAGGCGTCTTTTTTACCACCGGCAGTGATGCTGCATAACAAGTTTTTACCTTGTAGCTCATTGCCATCGGCGCCGTAAGCGAAACCATATTCAAGAACCAGATCTTGCCACTCTTTTAGAATTGCCGGTGTTGAGTACCAATATAGTGGGAACTGAAAAATGATGATGTCATGGTCCAACAGGCGTTTCTGTTCACGATCGATGTTAATTTTGAATGTCGGATACTCAGCATAGAGATCGACACAGGTTACCCCATCAATGCGCTTGGCTTGCTCAAATAAGGGTTTGTTCGCTTCAGAGCGATGCTGAGAAGGGTGGGCGAATAGCACCAAGACTCGATTTTTCGACATATAGCCCTCTTTGTCCATTAACGAATAATGCTTATTGGAATTATAGATATACAATAATAGATGAATGATTGAAGAACAATGAATTAGCCCATACTTATCTACTTAGATGTATGTTTTAGGAGTGTCGTACTTACTCTCTGGAACCGGGTATCAAACACTCGTCAGCTTGTGTATTTCTGGCAGATCCAGACTATGACTAAGTAAAACTAATTATTCGCGAATAATAACAGCGAACTGGTGCATTTTATGTCACCGTTGACGTCTAACGTAAATAATTCAATCACCCTACATAGAACTACAATGAATAAAGGAAAAGATATGAGCACGGACTTGCGTCAACAATGTAATTTGTTGCTTTCTGGTCACTTTGAACCGACTCCGGCACAAACATTTGCTCAGATGGCTGAATGGTGTGAAGAGCACAACGTACATCATGATACTTACGGTGATGGTGAGTTCATCGAAGGCTTTGAAGCCAAAGTTGCAGAGCTGCTTGGCTATGAAGCGGCGGTGTTTGTTATTACTGGCACCATGAACCAACCAACAGCACTAGAGATTGCTTGCCAAGAAAAAAGAAACCCTTTAGTGGCGATGCATGAATCCAGCCATATTATGCGCCATGAACGCCAAGGGTATCAGCTCCAGAACCGTTTCAACGTACTTCCGGTTGGTCATGTGTTTCGTACTTGGAATGTCGACGACTTAAAGGCTTGGCCTGATGAGATTGCCGCGGCATTGTATGAACTGCCGATGCGCGAGATTGGTGGTCAATTGCCAGAGTGGGAAGAGCTCGAAGCGATTAAGCAGTACTGCAAAGAACAATCGATTCATCTGCACATGGATGGGGCTCGTTTATGGGAGTGCGGCGCGTATTACCAAAAGTCATATAGCGAGATTGCTCAAGGTTTCGATACCGCTTATGTTTCGCTCTATAAAGGGTTAAACGGCCTTGGTGGTTCTTTACTATTAGGTGATAAGGCGTTCGTAGCAAAAGCATCGGCATGGATGAAGCGTCAAGGCGGGAATGTTTATCATCGCACGCCTTATGTGGTTTCGGCAGCAATGCAGTTTGATGAGCGATTAGAACTGATGCCTGTTCTGTATGAACGCACCAAACAGGTGTACCAGATATTACAAGATTACCCGCAATTCACGGTTAATCCGCAGCAACCGCAGGTCAACATGCTTCACCTATATTTACCTGTGAGCTATGAAGACGGCATTATTGCGCGAGACAATATTGCTAAGAAGCATAAGGTTTGGATAGGAAACCCAGCGATCAGCGAGCTACCAAATCAATGTAAAATTGAGTGGTATGTGGGTGATAATTTATTGAGCTTACCTGATCATGAGCTGATCGACATATTGGATTTTATTAGCGAAGAGCTGATTTAATTAACGAAGAGTTGATTTGATCGCATAAGAGTTGAATTAATTACAGCGGAAGTGGGTTAATTGAGATGAATACAGGACATGCTTCCTGTATTCATTTACGCCGAGAGGGTGGCGGAGTTTGTTACATGTATTGGTTGATGTACACATCGACTAAAAACATAAATACAGGCACCGTGCTGAGAAGTCCGAAGAAGACGATTGGCACCCAGTTTTTCATTTTCTTTTTAGGTTGCTCAGTGTTGTTCATAAGTTCGGCCTTAAATTAGTTGTTGTAGCTGTTTAGCTTTGTGATACTAAAAATCTACGAGTATGGTATCAAATAAAATCGATGATCCCTATGCGGATTTGGCGTTTCGTGGTGTGTATCAATCACAGAAAATGTAGGCGATTCATAAGCGGTTCATAAAGACTCAATAATAATGAACCTATTAGAACAAGTATTGCCTTACTCGGCATATCAAATAAACAGCATTCAAAGATTTGGAGAAGACAACATGAGAACAATAGGAAACATCATTTGGTTTCTACTTGGTGGCGTATTTATGGGACTGGCTTGGTGGTTCTTCGGACTGCTCGCATTCCTCACCATCGTTGGTATTCCATGGGGTAGAGCGTGTTTTGTAATGGGTAATTTCTCATTCTTCCCATTCGGCCAAGAAGCGATTTCACGTGATGAACTGACCAATGAAACTGACATCGGTACCAGCCCGCTCGGTATGATTGGTAACATCATTTGGTTCTTATTTGCAGGAATCTGGTTGGCGATTGGCCACATCATGTCAGCAGTGGCGTGTTTCATTACCATCATTGGTATTCCGTTTGCGATTCAGCACCTTAAGCTTGCGGTTATCTCATTGGCGCCAATCGGTAAAACCGTTGTCGACAAGCGTGAAGCAGAAGCGGCACGAGTAAGAAACTACAAAGGTTAAGTCTATAATTTAAGCCTTAGGTAGAACTGAAAAAGCACATCACATGATGTGCTTTTTTTGTGCCTCGGTTCCTACCTAACGATGCCCCAATCTCACAAACATTAACTAGACATTGTTGAACAAGACTTCAAGCCTAAGGGTGATGTTGGCTTCTTCGGTATGTTTCTCATAGGGCTCTCGTTCCCATTGATAGCGTGGAATCAATTCGTAGAACAGCCACTCTTTCCAAACGTTTTCTCGGTAGGTTATCGACACCTGTGAATATTCGTAATGGTTATACGGTTCGCTGGTTGCTGTGATAGTAGCGCTGTATTGCAGAGCTTGGTCTTGAGAAAGATAGTGATACAAAGTTAGCCCCGTACCGTAGTCCCAGCCTTTAAGATCGTCGTTATAACCTGCAAAGTTCGACCATCGCGCTAAGAAGTCATCACTTAAAGAAAGATCAAAATCGATATCGGTGATCTCTCCGGTTTCTTGTTTCTCTTGATACACACGTTGGGTCAGCCTGAATACTGCATCGGTGGTGAGAGGGTAGGTAAAGCGATAACGAGCTTCGATGCGCGGGCGCAGTGTCGCTTTAATATTGAAGCTACTATAACCCTTGGCATAAGCATCGTAACGTAGGCCGAGTGCACTCTCTAATTCATCTGAATCTTGCGGAAAGAAATCCAAGAACTCTTCATCGCCAACCGATTCATAGATTAACTTCAAGCGCTTACTGACAAAGGGCAGGTGCAGGCGTGCGTTGAGCTTAGTCGAGTAATCAACATCACCACCTTCAGAATAGATAAAATCGTTGTACCAACGGACAGATGTGCCAGCTCGAGCATCTTCGGTAATGCGGTCATCGACAAAGAAGCTGTCAAACCACAACGCGGGTTGGCAAAATTTACTGTTTAGGTAGTGGTAAGCCTTTTCGACAGGGGCGTCTTCTAACGGCTGACTGTGACACTCATTTTGTTCCTCTGCTTTGGCGGAGTGGGCAACGAGTGAAGCTAATAATGAGGTGCTAACTATCCAACGACTCAATGGAACCTGTTTGTCATTCTATATATCAATAGTTTGACTATAACCAAGCGATCGCAACAATGCGACTTTTTCGTGGTGAGTCGCTATTGATTAAAGGCTCTAGGGAGTGGGGAAGGTAAATATTTGAAAGGGATTGGACAGATAAAAGAAAACGGGCTCAGAAGATGAGCCCGTTTGTATTGATTGGTTTCTAGAACCTAGATTACATTGCCGCTTCGAAGATCGCTGAGATTTCTTCGTGAGTTGCTTGTTTAGGGTTAGTGAAACCACAAGCATCTTTAAGTGCGTTGTCAGACAGAGTTGGGATGTCTTCAAGCTTAGCACCAAGCTGTGCGATACCTGTTGGGATGTTCACGTCGTTTGCTAGTTGAACAATCGCGTTGATAGCCGCTTCTGCACCTTGCTCTGGTGTCATGCCTTCAACATTCACGCTCATTGCTTTTGCAACATCACGTAGACGCTCAGGGCAAACTTGCGCGTTGTAGCGTTGAACGTGTGGTAACAAGATAGCGTTACATACACCGTGTGGAAGGTCGTAGAAACCACCTAGTTGGTGCGCCATTGCGTGAACATAGCCAAGAGAAGCATTGTTGAATGCCATACCCGCCATGAACTGTGCGTAAGCCATTTGCTCACGCGCTTCAATGTCTTCGCCGTGCGATACTGCTGTTCTTAGGTGCGCTTGCACAAGTTCAATCGCTTTAATCGCTACTGCATCTGTGATTGGCGTTGCTGCGATAGAAACGTAAGCTTCGATTGCGTGAGTTAGTGCGTCCATACCCGTTGCTGCAGTCAGTGGTGCAGGTTTCGCAAGCATCAACTCAGGGTCGTTTACAGAGATAAGCGGTGTTGTGTGCTTATCAACGATAGCCATCTTAATGTGACGCTCTTCATCAGTGATGATGCAGAAACGTGTCATTTCAGATGCTGTACCTGCTGTTGTGTTGATAGCAATAAGAGGCATCATTGGTTTTTCAGACTGATCGACACCTTCGTAGTCTGCAATTTTGCCACCGTTAGAAGCAACTAGTGCGATACCTTTTGCACAGTCGTGTGGAGAACCACCGCCTAGTGAAACAACGAAATCACAGTCGTTGTCAGTCAGCAATTCAAGGCCATCGTTAACGTTAGTGATGGTTGGGTTTGGTTGAGTGCCATCGAATACAACTGCGTCTACGCCGCGCTGGCTAAGAAGGTCTTGTACCTGCTTAACTACGCCAATTTGGTTAAGGATCTTATCTGTCACGATCAGACCTTTTTTAAAGCCTTGAGACTGAATGCTATCAGCAGCATCCTTCAGACAGCCAGTACCCATGAAGTTGATTGTAGGGATGTAAAATGCAGTAGACATTGGAAAACTCCGTTAATTATGATTTTTAATTTCCTACATGGTGTCGGCAATCAACTGGTCGACCATTGATCTGGAACAACTTTGATCCCGAACTACCACTTTGTGGCTATGCGTTGTGATAGGGCTCATATAGCAATCGTTTTTATGGTTTTCAGATATGTTTATTGTCAGTAATGGATGGCAAGCTATTGATTGATTTAAGCGCATAATGGCACTCTATAACCATGAAAAATAACGGCTATTCAGTCAAAGTTGCTTCTAATTCATCTTTTTCCGATATCTCAATTGAGTCATCGCTGCATGTAACTTGAGGTTGTTGAGGCTCATCGGAACTTAAAGAATCAGAGGTGTCTTGTGATTCTTCATCATAATATTTAACAAGAAATGGGGTGAGCATGACAGATGACGGTAAGAAGTGCTTCATAATACCTCCCGGTACTTAAATGTATTTCTTGTATGGTATTGGTTTAATATGTGGCAAAATTTGCGATACATCATGACTTGCTGCTTGTTTTCTATAAATTGTTAGATTTATATACACGCTCACAGATTTGCGAGTAAAGTGATTGCCAGCCTAAAAGGCGAAGAGAAAAATTAAGCAAAACTACGATAAAAACAGACACAGCACTGCTCAACAGCGCGAATAACAGGACAGAAAATGAAGTACGATTGGATATTCTTTGATGCGGATGAAACCTTGTTCCACTTTGACGCTTTTCAAGGAATGAAGCTGATGTTCTCCCGTTTTGGTGTGGACTTTAGCGAGCAGGATTATTCGGTTTACCAAGAGGTGAATTTACCACTTTGGGTAGATTACCAAGATGGTCGCATTACGGCAGCTCAACTGAAGCACGCGCGTTTTGAAAGCTGGGCAACAAAGTTAGAGACAACAACAACAGAACTAAACAGTGCATTTTTGACCGCAATGGCGGATATCTGTTCACTGCTCCCTGGTGCAAAAGAGTTGATGGAGTCTTTAAAAGGCAAAGTGAACATGGGCATCATCACCAATGGTTTTACCGAGCTGCAATCTATCCGTTTAGAACGCACTGGAATGACAGACTACTTTGACCATGTGATCATCTCTGAAGAAGTCGGTGTCGCGAAACCAGACGCTGAAATCTTTGAACATGCACACAAGCTTGTTGGCTTACCTGCAAAGCAACGCGTATTGATGGTCGGAGATAACCCGCATTCAGATATTCTAGGCGGCTTGGATTTTGGGATTGAGACGTGTTGGTTGAACAGCCAAGAGAAAGCCGCGCCAGCAGGTATTAACCCTCATTATCAAGTGAAGTCTTTAGCTGACCTACAAGCACTCCTATTGGCATAATTGCTAATTGCTAATTGCTAATTGCTTTTAGATTTTTGAGTGAATGATTGATAGCCGAGTGCAGTTATGTGCTCGGCTACTTATTTTTACCTACTGCAAGTTATCGATAGTGGTGCTTAAGCCTATCTTTGTTTTAAGCTCGCTTCGATTACCCAATAACAATAAATAAAAGGAAGAGGCGTGCTGAAATCTCATCACCATAGTTGCTACGGCATGGCTGCCATTTTACTTTGGAGCTGCTTAATCGCGCTGTCTCGTAGCGTATCAGAACAACTGGGCCCAATCGGTGGCGCAGCCAGCCTTTATACCGTGAGCTCGCTGTTGTTGGTCTGTGTTATGGGTTTACCTAAACTGTCGCGCTTCTCCAAGTCGTATCTGCTGATTGGTGGTGCTCTGTTCGTTTGTTATGAGATCTTCCTAGCTCTGGCTTTAGGGATGGCAAACAACCGACATCAAGCTTTGGAAATGGCCGTCATCAACTACTTATGGCCAGCATTGACGGTGTTGTTCGCAGTCCTGCTCAGCGATAAAAAGATTAACTGGTTGGTTTACCCAAGCATCTTCTTAGCCTTCTTTGGTGTGGCTTGGAGTATCAGCGGCGATCAGGGACTTTCTGTTGAACAAATCGCTGCCAATGTTGCTACTAACCCTAAAACTTACTCAATGGCGTTTTTCGGCGCGATTATTTGGGCGGTTTACTGTAATTACACTCAGAAAGTGGCGAAAGGGCAGAATGCGATCGTGTTGTTCTTTATCGCGACGGCAATCACCTTGTGGATCAAATACGCATTGAGTAACGAAACCGGCATGGTGATGACAACCAGCGCTGCAATCGACTTAGTGTTAGCCGGTGTGTGTATGGGGGCAGGTTACGCGCTTTGGAATACAGCGATACTTGGCGGGAATATGGTCTTCCTGGCGACCATGTCTTATTTCACGCCTATTTTTGCGACCTTACTGTCTTCTATGATTTTGGGTTTGTCATTGAGCATGACGTTTTGGCAGGGCGTTTGTATGGTGACGATTGGCTCTTTAGCTTGCTGGTGGGTAACCAGAGACAAAAAGCCGACGGTTACGGCGTCGGCTTCTAAAAAGGTTCAATCAGAGCCTTAGCTCGTAAGAGGCTTTCTTGACTCTTAACTCGCGATATTGAGATTCAATTGAAGCTCATAAGGCATCTTCGATAAGCGTCGCTTAAGTTGGCGGCGCGTACGTTCAATATCATCAACCGCAATCGCATCTTGGTCATTGGTATGAATATCAACGTTGATTCTTAACTCAGGACCAACCTTAGTCACGCCCATTAACTCCAAATCTTGATCCGCTTCTTTGTCTACAGCGACCACGTTTTTATCTACCGCATCACAAATGTCTTTGGTTGCCGACATCATCAGCAGTTCACGCATCGCTTCTCGTAACATGTCGAATGGTACTTTGATGAAGTAAAAAGACATCAGCAACATCATCATTGGGTCGGCATATACAGCGAATGACGCAAGAGGTGAGAATGTCATTGCCCACGCTACGACGAAACCAGCCGTTACCGCGACACTCAATAGTGTATCCATCTGCCACTGTTTAGATTCCGCTTGAATCAAACCTGAAGAGATACGTTTGCTCTTGTTAGCGATGTACCACCAAGCGTAACCACAACCCAACACGTTGAAAATACCAAACAGAGTTGCGATAGAAGCATCGACTTCACGACCACCTGTCATCAAGGCACCAATCGCAGAGTAAAGCGAATAACCAACCACAAGTAAAATCACAACGGCTTTAATCGCAATCACAATCGGTTCGATGATAGCTCGACCGAACGGAAACTCTCTATCTGAAGGGCGGTTAATGTATTTTGAAGCAGCTAGTGACAATAAAGTTAACAGTAAGCTGATAAGAGAATAGACACCGTCAAATACTATGACCAGAGAGCCAACGATAAGACCCAACACCAATCCGCCAATAGCGAAGCCTGATGCTAAAAGGGCTGAGAACAATAGTACTCGATTTTCGTTTTGGCTTTTCCTGTCACACATAATATTTTCCAGATGTTTTTGATAACTTCATTGTTCTAATAATGAGCTAACTTTACAAACCTTATCTGATGACGTTTATATGTACTATTTAATTGGTTCATTTAAATCATTATAATTCAGTGGTTTAGGTTGATTTTTAGGTGTCAATAAAGTTGACGATGACTGTTTTCTAGGGGATGTGTGCAACTGAGAACAGATGGTTTATGATTAATGAAATATATCAGTCATCAGTGTCGCACAGCTTTGTGAGCTCAATGTTTACATAAACTTAAGCATATCGATAAAGGGAACGCTAGCATTCGAGTACGTTGCGTAAATCGTTCAGTTGTAACTGTATGACATCTGGGTCAAGGAGTGGATAAATATGAAGTTTGATAACCTCAATGACAGCGAGTTATGGGCGATTGCTATCCCAATAATGGATAACTTGATGGAAGGTTCAACCAAGGTTAACCATGCACAACACTGTCGAGACTTTACACAGCGAATGAAGGATATCGTTACGCCCGAGTACTTGGAGAAGGTGTGTCATCATTATCAGCACAGTAACGGCTTCTTTGCTGAACGTGAGCCTGTGGCGCTATTCAGACGTTCTGATTCCATCGCCTTTGTGTGGAAGCAAGCGTATACCATTGCGAAAGGCGAGTTTGTGGCTGAAATGGTACTGGTTGAGGAAGAAGGGCGTTACTCGGTAGATCACGTCATGGTTTTCTAAGCGGTTCAGTCTTAGGTTGTATCTGTATTAGGTTACATAAGTATTAGGCTGCATAAGACTTAGATCGCAAAAGGCGGCGTAGGCAATAGCACGCGCCGCTCTTACGTTGGGAAGCTAAAATTAGATATTGCGAAGTCGAAATTAGAAATCGAACAAGTAATCGCTAAGCTGATCCGCGAGCCAGTTCATACCAGGGTGTTCCGCCATGCCTGCCGCGGTAAACATGCAGTAATCTTCTTGAGTCAGGCCATAAGTGTGTTTGATCACCGCTAACTCTTGTTCACGTAGCAAGTGACGAATCAGTGGTTCTGGCATTACGCCCCAGGCTTCTTCACGCAAAATCGTATCCAACATAAAGTCAAAGCTAGAAAAGCCGATGTAACGGCGCGAGAAGGGCTCAAGCTCTGGGTTATCCTTTTCATTGAGATAAACCATGGTCGCTTGCATCGAATTTCTTAACACCTCATCAGAAACACGTCGCATCGCACTCAGGTCATGTCCTTTCTTGCACACTGACATCATTCGAATCTTGCCAAGTGGGTTGTAGATAATGCGTGGGTCATCGACACGTTCATAATCGACACCAAAAGCGAAATCCACTTGCTGAGTTTCAACCAAGTTGGCTAAGTCGCCACTCGAAGCGAGAACAAAGTTGAATGAGGTAGAAGGGTACTTGTTATTGAGGGCGTGAGATAAATCCTGCCACATCTCATCGGGTAATGAGTCGTCGCGGGCAATCCATATCTCGGCGTTGAATTCGCCAGACACATGCAAGCAAGTTTGTTTAATGCGTGCTGCTGTAACCAACATGCCTTCGCAGTCTTTATAGATGGCTTTGCCTGCCTCAGACAGCTCGACGTGATTTCCGCTACGCACGAACAGTTCTACATCTAACTCTTTTTCCAAGGCTTTAATCGACATGCTGAGTTTGGTTCGGTTGCATTCTAGCTGGCGTGCAGCTTCAGAGACTGATCCTAAATCAGCAACAGAACAAAAGGCTTGGACTTGAGAAAGGTTCATTTCATTTCCATATTGAGCGGGTGTCGGTGCATATTATCTGAATATTGTGCTGACTATCTTAGAAATAGTCCATCTTTGCATGATAACTCTATGACGAATTGACTAATTTGGTTTACTCTGGGGAAGTTCCGAACCTACAAGAAGTAAAGATGGAGGCCATGATGGCGAAACAATGGGACGAGTACGCCGTTGATTGGGATAAAGATCCCGCGACCGCAGTATTCGCACAGTCCGTATTTGACCAGTTGACACAGCTCGTTGATTTAAACGGAACCCGTGTCCTTGATTTTGGTTGTGGTACAGGACTACTCAGCCAGAAAATATCTCCTTTAGCAAAAGAGATCATCGCACTCGACATCTCCGAAGGGATGATTGAAGAGTTAGATAAGAAAGAGTTACCAAACGTTGAACCGGTTGTTGATATTTTATCGCGCGGACTAGCAGCGCAGCATCCAGCATTCAGAAACCAGTTTGACCTAGTGGTCGCTTCTTCGGTGTGTGGTTTTATCCCGAACCTACAAGACACAGTCAGTCTGATTTACACATTGCTTGAAAACGACGGCACGTTTGTCCACTGGGATTGGTACCTAGAAAACGACAGTGAAGATTATGGCGTAAGCCAGCAGCGCTCGGAGAATGTGTTGAGTGCAGCAGGTTTCTCAGTTGTTGAAGTGTCGACACCGTTCTCGGTTGATACACCACAAGGTGAGTTAAAAGTACTGATGGGCGTTGGACGTAAACAAGTGCTTCCTCATCTGTAATTGCTTCCCTTATCTGTAAAGAGATCGCTTTTAGCCAACTCTGACAGAGCGAACCTAAATAACGAAACCCACATCAACGGCCTTAAAGCCAGTTATGTGGGTTTTTCTATTTTTACGGCTTCGTGTTTTAAACGGACTATCCCTATTTTCTTATTGACGGTTAATTCGCAATATCTAATTTCCATTTTGGAAAAATAGCCTTGCATACATTTCATTAGTGGAAATTTAACGGTGAGAGATAAAATAAGCCCATAACAATTTTAAGGGTTTAATCATGAGCCACCAATCTGCTTCTCCACAACTTTCAGAGCAACAACAACGCTTTAGCAATATCATTTCAGATGCCAATCTGTCTCCAAAACAGAAATCGAGCTATCTTGCCTTAGAAGCTGAAGCAAGCCTGCCGTATATGCCGGTAAGCAATGAAGTAGAGCAAGCCTTACAACAAGGTGTGCTGTGTGACATGTTTGAAGGTCACGCCCCATTTAAGCCGCGCTATGTGCTTCCCGATTATTCTAAATACTTACATCAAGGCTCAAAGTATTTAGAGCTTAGCGCGGCAACTAATTTCGACGAAGCATTGAACATGCTGACTATCCTTTATCATCACGTTCCGTCGGTAACTTCTATTCCGGTTTACCTAGGTCAACTGGACGATGTGTTGATGCCTTTCGTTGGCGACTTAACGGAAGAGCAGGTTTATCAAAAGCTTAAGCTGTTCTGGATTATGTTGGATCGCACGCTGCCAGATGCCTTCATGCATGTGAATATCGGCCCAACAGATAACATCATCTGTCGCACTATTTTACGTGTCGATGCTGAACTTAAGCAGATCGCACCTAACCTAACTTTTATGTACGACCCAGCAGTAACACCTGATGATCTGTTGCGTCATGCAGCGAGCAACATCTGTGAATGCAGCAAGCCACATATTGCCAATTATCCTGCACATGCTGCAGCGTATGGTGACAAGCGTTTTGGTATCGTGAGCTGCTACAACTCGCTACCTTTAGCGGGTGGTTCAAATACGCTAGTACGTATGAACCTGAAGCAAGTGGCGTTGAAGTCTGAGGACAGTGCCGATTTCTTACAACAAGTGCTACCAAACTACAGCGGTATCATGGTCGAGCTGATGAACGCGCGTAGCCGTTTCTTACATGAAGAGTCTAATTTCTTCGAAGGCTTCTTAACCAAAGAAGGTTTGATCGAAGAAGATCGCTTCGCGCCAATGTTTGGCATTTACGGCATGGCTGAAGCTGTGAACATCTTGATGGAAAAAGAGGGCAAAGCAGGGCGTTATGGTCATGACGAACAAGCCAACCAACTTGGGCACCGTATTTCTGAAAAGCTGGCTGAGATCGTTGAAAGCTCTGGTGTGAAGTATGGGTTGCAAGGCAAGGCTCTATTACACGCTCAAGGTGGCATCAGCTTAGATGAAGACGTAACCCCAGGTGTGCGTATTCCTTACGGAACAGAACCAGATCCTGTCTCTTACGTTCGTGCTACTGCGGGTCATCACAAGTTCTATACCTCAGGTATCAGCGACATTCTGACCATAGACGAAACCGTGAAATCTAACCCTGAAGCGATGTTTAACCTATGTAAAGGTGCTATTCAAGCGGGTTATCGTGAGTTTACCGCTAACGTTGCATCGAACGACTTGGTTCGTGTGACGGGCTACATGATTAAGCTTTCAGACATTGCTAAATACGACGAGGAAGGTTCGCGTACTAACACGACTTTCTTGGGAGCCGAGGCTGCGAAGAACACGGGCATTTTAGAACGTAAACCGCGCGTCGCGAGCTTAGAAATGTCGCCAACGTACGAATAGCGTTGCAATCGAATCACATTAATTATGAAAATTTCTGATCTAACAACTCAAATGGCTAGGGTTAATAACAATAAGACAGAAAAACAAGCGAAGGTCAGCCGTGTGCTGACCTTTTCTTGTGTTGATGGACCGGGAAATCGCCTAGTGCTGTTCCTGCAGGGGTGTAATTTCGATTGTATAACCTGTCACAACCCACACACCATTAATCACTGTAACCACTGCGGAGACTGCGTCAGCGGGTGTCTAAGCGGTGCGTTGAGCACCGTTGATGGCAAAGTGAAGTGGGATCCGGTGGCTTGCACCCACTGCGATCAGTGCATTGACATCTGTAACCATAAATCGAGCCCGAAAATCACATCTATGACGGTCTCGGAGGTACTTGAACTCGTTAGGCATAACCAATTCTTCCTGAGCGGTATTACTGTCTCGGGTGGCGAAGCAACCATGCAACTGCCGTTTATCATTGAACTGTTTCAAGCAATCAAAAGCGATTCGCAGTTGGCACACTTAACGTGTTTTATTGATAGTAACGGTTCGCTGTCTAGACAAGGCTGGGAGAGAGTATTGCCTTACCTTGATGGCGCGATGATTGACTTAAAATCGTGGCAATCAGAAACACACCAATGGTTAGTCGGTAGAGGCAATCATCGAGTGATTGAAACCATTAACTATTTGGCTGAACAAGGTAAGTTACATGAAGTTCGGTTACTGCATATTCCGGACAAAAGTGACCTTGAGGACGAGATAGAGCAAGTTAGCTATTACTTGAAAGGATTGCCAAGTGACGTCCGGATTCGGCTCAATGCGTTTCAACATCACGGTGTGATCGGCGAAGCGCTAAATTGGCCAAAGTGCACAGAGCAACAAATGCAGAGCTTTCACGACAAGCTCTACGCGATAGTTCAAAGACCGATGCAAACGCCAGAGGTTTATACCTAGCTTTTAAATTGTTGAGATGCTCAGTCAGGCTTCAAAGAACGTTAAGTCTTTAAAAGGATTAAGCTTCTAAGAACAAGTCACATAGCCATTTGATCGCTTGATCATTCATGTTTGGCTTGTTCCACACTAGGCTGTACGCCACTTTACCGTAATCGAAGGGAAGTGGCTTACTCACCAAACCTTGTGCTTGTTTTGCATGCTCAGCCCATTGCTTAGAACAGGTGAACAAGAAAGGCGTGTGATGACAAAGCACGGCTGCAGCACCAAAGTCCGCTACCGATATCGCCATTTCTCGCGGCTGGTGGCACTGAACTAAGTTTTGCTCAAAGTAAGGCTGAGACAGTTCATTATCTAAAATACCAATGTGCTTGTAATCCAAATAGCCCTCGACCGTCAGCTCTTGTTGAGCGAGCGGGTGGTGGGCACCCATCAAACACACCATCTCATCGGGAAGAATTGTTTCCCATACCAGCTCTTTGTTATCGGTCGGTGGTTGGGATATATCGTGAGGCAATAAGATCAAATTCACCTTGCCGCTAAGCAAAGCATCGAAGCCAAGTTGCTGTTTCGAATAGATATTGAGTTTAGCTTTGGGCGCAAGTTCTGTGGTGATTTTGCTGATCTTGGAGGCGAACACTTCAAAGGTACTTTCACGCATAGAGAGCGAAAAGCTGCCTTGGTACTCCTCTGGAGTAAAACTCTTCTGATGAAGGAGTCCATTCATACTAGAAAGAATGGCGTGAACGGTTGGAGCTATCTTTAAGGCGAAAGGTGTTGGGATTAGCTTGGTGCCGTCTCGATAGAAGAGTTCATCGTTTAGGATGTCACGCAGCTGCGAGAGTGTTTTACTTACACTCGAAGGGCTCACACAAAGTTGTTCAGACGTTTGAGTCACGCTGTGGGTGTTCAGCATAATATGCAGCGCAGTGAGATGCTTAAGGCTCACTCTCGATAAGTGTAAGTAATCCATGTGTAACTCACGTATTCAGATTGGCTTGTGATTTTGCATGAACGACAAAACCGAACAAGCCAAATTGGATTAAGGTTATTTACGAGCCAGCTTGTGGTGAGCTCGCGAAAAGTGCCCTGCACAGAATGCGCCGACAATCGATAACTCGCCCGCCAAACACAGCGCCGCACAGACTTCAGCTAAGGCTTGTGATTTACCGTTACCGTGCAGTCCTAACAAATCGAGACACGCTTTTTGGCTTGGTAACCCAGTACCGCCACCGACAGTTCCTAGCATCAGATTAGGTAGGGTTACGCTCGCGTACAAACCGCCTTCTTTGTTCAGTTCCATGCGAGTCATACCAATCGCAGACTCAGCTACACACGCCGCGTCTTGGCCGCAAGCAATGTAAAGAGCAGCCAATGCATTTGCGTAGTGGGCATTGATACCAATCGTGCCACTCAAAGCGCCACCAACGGTTGTCATCTGGCCAAACTGCACCATCTTCTCAGGTGTGGTGTGCAAGTACTTAGCAACAAGCTCAGCAGGAATGTTTACTTCGGCTGTTACCTTTTTGCCACGAACACTGCGTAAGGTTTGTGTATTGGCTTTTTTGTCGCCCGATAAGTTGCCATCAAGGAAAGCATGGTCAGGCTTAACTGGCGTATTTTCGATAATGTATTCAAACACGGCATTGGTTGCGATGGTTACCATGTTCTGACCAGAAGCGTCTCCAGTTAGAAATTCAAATACCAAGTAGACATGGTTGCCTTCGATGTTGATATTGATGTCGGTAAGCTTGCCGTGTGATGTGGTTGATTCAGCTAACGCTTTAAATTGCTCATATTGGGTTACTGCCCAAGCCACAAATTGTCCTGCTTCTACTAAACCTTGGAATGCAAAACCGGGAGTACGTGTTACGCCTTCATTGAGCAACATCGCACTTGCGCCACCACAAGCTGTAATGAGCTTTGAACCACGGTTGTAAGACGCGACAAGCGCTGCCTCTGTGGTAGCAAGTGGTACTAAGTAATCCCCCTCAGCAAACAGACCATTGACTCTTAATGGGCCTGAGACACCGACAGGCACTTTCACTGTTCCAATGAAGTGTTCGATGTTTTTCTCATAAGCTTGAATCTGACTTTCGGTATGCGAGTCGAGTAGCTCTTTTTGCGATTCTGCGTTATCGAGAGCAGTCCAACGGCGTGTGAGATTCTTTTCTGTCAGGTAGGGGCTAGGTGTCAGCTTGTTTACTGGCTTTTCAAAGTGAGGTTGAAGCTTTTTTTCTAATTCGTCTGCGGAGATGTCGCCTCCTAAAATAGAAACATAGTCACGGCGATGCAGATTTAGTTTTGGCATAAATAGTATGAAGTAAAGTTTGTGCAGCAAATTGGTTTGCGCTGATTCTACCGAGTAATAAACCAGAAACAAGCGTCAGATATAATGAGTTACAGTTTGTGTGCTTATTGCGTCAAAAAGCTTCCAAAGTGGTTGAATCAAGTTGATTTAGAACATCGAAAACAAGTGCGAACAGTAAGTATAGCTTAGATGTGGATGTCCAGAAGACTACCGATTGCTTCGTTTTGACGATCAACCACACTCGCACCCACACGGTTATAACTGGCACTTTGGGTTAGCTTTAATAGTGAATCGGTTGAGGATGAAACAGGTTCTGGATCTTTGTCTTTAAACGAAATGGATTGTTCAGGTTCTACTTGATTGAAGCTGAGATCACTGCTTTTGAAAGCATCATCGGATTCTGGAGTATGTTTAGAGGCTTGATTGAGTTCGAGCGCGGCTTCTTCAGCCATGTTGTTTGACTGCTGAATAATGGCGTAACCAGATTGAATACCAGATATCGACATAGCAGAACCTTTAATTGACGTGTTGAATAAGTCTAGGTGGACGATATTTTGAGCGCAATGGTGAAGGGGTAAAATTTACAGTGAAACAATATACTTAAGCTAAAATAGTGACGTCTGTCTATTAACTGAACAGATCGTTCAATGCACTTAGCTCTTCATCAGTAAGAAGAGTTTGTTGTTCCGTTTCAAGATTACCGTCAATCTCGCCCTGCAACGCTTTTAATTGCTGTGGGCTAAGAAGCTGAATCTGTTGTTTGAATGCTTCAAATTGTTGTGTATTCATAATGTGACCTTGGTGCAAATCCATATGCTCAATTGAGCATAGACTACTGGTGCAGGAAATCAAACAAGATTAAGTGAATATTAAACGAAATTTGTAATTTCCTAGAACTAAGACAACTATAAATTCCTCTGGTCGTTTTTTGTCCGAGAAATGTTAGGCAAAGTTAAGGCTTGGTCAATCAAAGTCAGAAAATTCCTACAGTGTAAAAATCGTCTTAACCCTTATGGGGTAAGGGTAGGTAAGCAGTTGCTCTACTCAATTAGAGGTATTGGTAGAGCAACATATAACTGTAACAAATGATCAAAAGGTGTACGGTTAATGCTATCTTTTTGTTTTTACAGTATTTTGTTTGTCTATTAAGAATCTGCTTTATCGAGCGGTTTATCAATCTTCACCTTAACCGCAAACTTGGTCGCTAGAGTATGCAGTTCTGGAAGCATTCGATAAATCAAATGGAGCTGTTGTAAGACCATTCTGACAGAGCTTTCATCCTCTTCTCGCCACTCACTTAGACGTTTATCAAGTTCAGGGTCGTATGCATTTTTAACCTCACACTGTTCACGATGTGAATAGAGTTGATCATTCAGAGCATCAAGGTGCTCGTGTATCACACGGTGTGCATCCAGAACGAGCTTGTGTGTGGATTCGTCGTCAATACGCGTTCTGTGCGCGCCTAGTGCCGAAATATAGCTAAGTAGGGCGTGATTCAACGTTAGAAAGCGAAAGCTCTCATCCTCAGAGGTTCGATATTTGCCCGGCTCGACCAACATGCTACTGATAGCACCAGTCAGGTTCGCATCGTTATTGTGCGCGCTGCGGCGGGCAATGCGGTAATTCAGCGTGTCTTTCTTACCTACACGATATTGGCCAATGATCTGCGCGAGGTAGTTCTTGTTTGAATCAAGAGCATCAGCCATCACCTTGTGTAGTCGTTTTGATTGCCAGTCAGGCAATACATAAACCACCGCCAGTACAGCGAGAGCACAGCCTATGAAGGTATCTGCCAGTCTTGGTAACACCACGGCGTAGCCTTCGCCAAGTTGGTTAAAGCAGAACAGTACCAATAGGGTGATAAAGCCAGTTGCGAAGCCGTAGTTGTTGATACGGAACGCAAAGAACATCACGCCACTTATCACAATGAAGACCAACTGGCTCTCTTGAGAAGGGAAGAAGGTCAGTAGCGGAACGCCAATTAATAAGCCTGCAACGGTGCCAATGACACGCGCAGTCAGCTTTTGACGAGTGGCGCTGTAGTTTGGCTGACACACAAATAGCGTTGTCAGTAGAATCCAGTAGCCGCGTTCAATATCAAAACCTTGAATAATGCCGTAACCGAGCGTCAGCGTGATCGCCATACGAATCGCGTGACGAAACAACATCGAATCTGTATGCAGGTTGGCTTTTATCTTTTGCCACATCGCAGTCAAGGTGTGTGGGTTGGTATCGTCTAGGACATCTTCTTCTAGTTTTTCTGCATCTGGGTTACTGATGTTCGATAGTTGCTTTTCAACCGTTGCAAGGTTATTGAATAGATAATCCAATTGGCTCAGCAACGGCTTCCATTCTGGTTTGTTTTTCTGATGCAGATGATTCAGCGAAGACATCAGTTCATCAAGCGCCAATACTGATTTGTCACCATGTTGGTACTCTGCGCCAACCTTTAGAGAGCTCGCTACTTCTTTACATGCGGTTGCTTGCGCTTCCAGCAGATATTTAAAACGGAACAGCACATCAGAACGCTCAAAGTGTTTAGCCAGTTCTTGATAACGATAGTGGGTCGAACTTACACGCTCGTGAATGTCTTGCGCGATGAAGTAAGTATTTAGGAATCGGTCACTGGGTCCGTCAATGTGTCCGCGTTTAGAGCGGTTAAGCAGGGTTGCTTTACACATGTTGAGTGCATTGACGGTACTCGCATTTAATTTCGCTTCAATAATGCGGTGTGGCTGAGGGATAAGATCAGACACTGGGTAGAATAGCTCAGCCTTGGATCCCATGTAGGTGCCAATCTGATCAAACACGTTAGCAAGGTTCTGCTGGACGGGTTGCATCGGCCACACAATCTGCCAGATCATCGACATGAAGTAGTACCAAGCCGCGCCTGTTAAGAGCAATAAAGGTTGGAACCATAAGTTGATGCTCTCATGAGCGCCGAGCATGGTGTAGATAGCAACCAGCAGAGAACCAAAGGCGATACTGGCGTATTTCGGCCCAATTGCGCCGAGCATGATGAACGAGAATGTGGATGCGAAAAGACCTAATGCGAATAGCCAAGGTGTGTCGAACAGCAGTTCAATAGAAAAGGCGGCGATCGCAAAACAGATAAAGGTCAGGGTGAGCGCTTTCAAGCGTCCCGTAAAGCTGTCATCACTTTCTGCTAGTGCAGCGGCGATGACACCTAAGATCAATGGAGTGATGAGTGTGTTTTGCCCATAATACCAAGCAGGAACGACAACACCGAGCAGAGTGATGAGAATTAATACGCTGTAATTTATGGTTTTATTCGCCCAATAGAGGCGTAATTTGGCTGAAAAGTCCACAGTCGCTCACTTGACACACTAAAAACCATAATCCTAACAGAAATCAAGCACAAGAATTTGATACTTATCCATAATTGCCCGTAGGTGGTCATGAAAGCGTCGATAAGATATGAGATATTATTAATTCTCATTGCATCATGATATAAATTCAATATTCCTAATTAAGAGCACACTCCAATGCAGCTAAGCGCTAACAAGACTGCACAGTTTTTTATTCAAAATGAATATCATCAGGTTGAACTTGATGGTTCACGTCTGCTGTTATCTTCAGTAGGCAGTGAAGAACGTATCCCGTTTACTATTTGGAGTGGCAAGATCGCGATAAAGCGCGGATTGTTTTGGGGATCGTTACAGTTTTTTGCTAACCAACAAGACGGTAAACAGCGCAGTTGGTTAGTTCAAGGTTTGCCATGGGATCAATGTCGTCAGTTTGCACGCACATCGGTTGCCGCTTATCAAAAATGGCACGACACACAGTGTGAACAGTTGGCTGAGCACGTTCCTAAATGGGAAGCTGAATTAACGCGTCTAGAGCAGCTTCCTGCCTTCTTACCTCATTCTAAAGTCAACACTTGGGTCGACATGGTCAACGCTGGTTTAGAAAGCATGACCATGACTTTAGAAGAAGCCGCGCAGCGCATGCCGAATCGCATCGCGCGAATGCAGCCTTGGCTATCTGAAACCGAGATCAAACAAGCGGATCGAAACCAGCAATGGCTAGATACAGAAAGGAAGAACTGGGAAGTGTTGTTTGCTCAGTGTGAGTCGTCTCCTTTGAACTTGTCGCAGCAATACGCGGTTTTGATGAACGATGACCATAACCTGATTCTTGCAGGTGCTGGCTCGGGTAAAACCAGTGTTCTTACCGCTCGTGTCGCTTATCTTCTGCAAAGCCATCAGGCGCAAGCTGAAGAGCTTCTACTGCTCGCATTTGGCCGTGAAGCCGCAGAAGAGATGAAGCAGCGTTTGGATAGCAAAATTGGCTTGTCCGCCGAGAAGGTACAAGTGAGTACTTTTCACCAATTAGGTTTGAAAATCCTGAATCAGGTTGAAACCGAGCGTGTTGTGATCTCTCCATTAGCCTTGGATGACAATCAACGCCAAGCTTGGTGCATTGATTGGTTGAAGAAGCACTGGATGACGCCAACCAACTTCAAGCGCTGGCAAAAACACTTATCTAAATGGCCTATTGCTTACCTAACGGGTGATGATGAACTTGGCAGCCATGTTTCAAACCTTAAATTGATTGGCTGGCTAGAGAAGCAACTTGAACAGCTGAATGCATCAGGCCTAACTAAGAAAGAAGTTCAGCAGCAGCTTATCGATCACCGAGATTACACGCGCCTTAACAGTGAACTATCTCTGTGTTGGCCTTGTGTGACGGCATGGCAGAAAGCGCTGAAAGAAGAGAACCACATCGACTTCTCGACCATGATCAGCCGTGCGACCCAATACGTCGAAAAGGGTAAGTTTATCTCGCCTTGGAAGTTCATCATGATCGATGAGTATCAAGATATCTCGCCAGATCGTCTTGCTTTGGTTGAAGCGCTTTGTAATCAGTCGAAAGCTCAGCACCAAGCCTCTATCTTTGCGGTGGGTGATGACTGGCAGTCAATCTACCAATTTGCAGGCGCTGATGTCGATCTCACGACTGGATTTAAAGATCGTTTCGAGAGTTCGACGATTCACCACCTAGATACCACTTACCGATTTAACAATCAGTTAGGTGCGGTTGCTAATCGCTTCGTACAAGAAAACCCGATTCAATTGCCGAAAGAACTGAACAGCTTCAAGCAACAGAAACAAAAGTCGGTGTACAGTGCGCCAAGTAAAGAAGTTGAGAAGATCCTCGACCAATTGAACCGACACTCTAAGGGCAAAACTAACAAGTCTGTGCTGTTGCTTGGTCGTAACCATTACCACAAACCAGAGTTGTTGGAAGACTGGAAGAAGATCTTTACCTCCATCGACATCAACTTCATGACTTGTCACGCCAGTAAAGGCAAAGAAGCCGATTTTGTGATCATCCTTTGTGTCGATGAAGGGCAGTTCCCGGCGAAGAAGAAGCAGCTGCATATTGATGGTGCGTTAACGGAATCGTCAGATGTATTCCCTTATGCTGAAGAGCGTCGTCTTTTCTACGTGGCAATGACTCGTGCGAAAGAGAAGGTGTGGATCACGCACAGCGGAGATGGTTCTGGTTTCGTTCAAGAGCTACATGGTTCGGATTATCCGGTGGTTCGTAAAAAATGATGTCACGTGAGGTGATCGTCTAAGATTAGATTCTCAGGCCATTTTTGCCTGATTCTCATTAGGCTGAAGTCTGAAAGCAAAAGGAAGCAGATATGGAACATGGCTCAATCAACTACATTGAATTTGCAGCGCGTGACATCGCGGCAACCAAGGCGTTTTTCAGCCAAGTGTTCGGTTGGAAATTTGAAGATTACGGGCCTGAGTATTCTGCTTTTGAAGGTAAAGGCTTAATGGGCGGGTTCTACTTGGCGGATCTGGCCTCCAATGCAGATAAAGGTGCAGCGCTGATGGTTTTCTACAGTGAAGACCTTGAGCAGACCGAACGTGACGTGATTGAGGCTGGTGGGGAAGTAAACCGCGAGATATTCAGTTTTCCTGGTGGTCGACGCTTCCACTTTCGAGAGCCAAGCGGCAACGAGATGGCAGTGTGGAGTGACAAATAGCCTCTACTCAACACTTCTATATTCAGACAAGAAAAAGCCTGCGATTAAGCAGGCTTTTTAGTATGTAACGTATTAAACGTAAGCGTTAAGTACGCTCAGCTAGGTACGCTTCGTAATCTGGGATCTCGATGATCACTTCTTCTTCAAGCAATGAAGAGTTAAACAGGAAGTTTGCAGTAGCGCGGTTAGTTGCTACTGGAATGTTCCAAACACTCGCAATACGAAGCAGTGCTTTCACATCTGGGTCGTGTGGAACGGCATTTAGTGGATCCCAGAAGAAAATCAGCATATCGATTTTGCCTTCAGAGATAAGTGCGCCAAGTTGTTGGTCGCCGCCCATAGGGCCACTGATCATGCTCTTGATTGCTAAGCCTGTCTCTTTGCTTAGTAGAGAACCCGTTGTGCCTGTCGCATAAAGGAAGTGGCTTTGTAGCTTATCTTTGTTTTCTGTTACCCATCTTAATAGCTCAGGCTTGAAGTGGTCGTGAGCAACTAGAGCGATATGCTTATGCGTTGGCATTGTACGTGTTGTTTTTTGCATGAATGTTCCCTAAATTATTGGTCTAATTCTTATTGTTCTAAATTCTTTCTCGAATATATCACTAAGGTTGAACACTGAATACAGGTCGAAACTCAGAAGGTGAGAGCGAGTCGGCAATAACCTGATCTTTTAGTGTTGATGGCGTCAGAATTTCAATTTCTGGCGCCGCATGTTTATCGTAAGGCTTTGAACGCAAGTAGTTCGTGGCTTGCTCTACGGACAAGCGTCCTTGTTCAACCATTTTGTCTGTTGGTGAAAACAGTACCTTGTGGCGAAGCAACCCGCGGTACACACCATGGCTGAGATAAGCTGAAACCAATCCAATCTCGTCTGATTTATCAGCAGCTCTAAGCTCACTGATCGCCGCTTCAATCGCGACCGCACTGCCAACGATGTATTTGATTTCAGGCTGTTCAATGACCTGTTGGACTAAGTTTCTTTGTAGCTCTTTGTCATTATCTGCCCAGTAACTTACAGCAATATTAATATCGCTCGATTTTATTGCGTCGTAGAAGCCAAGTGCGACAGGTTTGGTGCCGCCACTTGCTTGAGGGCCTAATAGCAAAGCAACGTCTGTTTTACCGGTTCCTTTCGGGTGCAGCTCGCTTAGGAATTTTCCTGAGTCATAGCCCATTTGATACCAATCGACGCCCACCACGCCTTTTAATACTTTTTGTTGTTTTTCACTTAAGGTCAGTTCGTTAACCGTTGCAAAAACCGGGGTAGAGCCTACCCAGTTGGTTAGTGTGTCGTAGTAAGCATCCGGTGATACCGTGCCTAGGATAATGGCATCTGCGCCCCATTTAACACAAAGCTGCATTTGAGAGGCTTGCTTTGAAATGTTTGGGTAACCGCCAGCTTCTAGTACGCGAAGCTCTACATTTTGCTTTTTCGCTTCGGAGATCATGCCGTAGTTTACCGACAGCCAGTAAGAGTCCTTCAGGTGAGGGTAGATCGCACAGATCTTTTCTACACCCGCAGATGTTTCTGCCTTAGGTACAGGGAGCAGCTCAACATGGCTTTCATCAGTTGGCTTGGATATTTTCTTTGAACTTAGCACGACATCAGAGCTTTCCGTCATCAGTGAGTTCAATGGCGCGATTTGTTCTTCTGATGAAGTCGCAGCAAAGGCTGAATTCGCAAATAAGCCAAGTAAAGAGGAAATGATTGTTGTCGCGAGCGTTTTAGATAGCATGAATTGGTGTTTTATTGGCTTTAGATAAGAAACACTACAAAATATAGCGTATTCTGGGTGGGTAAAGAAGATCGTTTTAAGGTTTAAGTTATATGTTGTTAGCCACAGCAAGTATTGGACGCAAGCTACTTGCTTCGTTTTTGGTCATGGCGCTTTTGGTTCTTGTATCGGCATTGATCGGTGTCTCTGGATTTAGCTTTGTGGCGAAAACAGAAAGAAACGTCGTAGATTCTGCGCTCCCTGCGATGATTGAAGCGCGACAAGTTTCTGAGCTCAGTAACCGCATTATTTCCTCCGTTCAAACTCTCTCCAATGCTAAGAACGAGCAAGAGAGAAAAGAAGCGGGCACTGTGCTATTCGGCCAACTTGAGGCTCTTCTTACTCATATTAAAGAGCTGGGTGTTGATAGCTTTGACTCCCAACTGCTGCACGAGCTTGAGACCCACGTTGAAAGTGTCATCAATACACTGGCAGAGCTGGGTGTATCGGTTGAACGTAAGCTTTGGCTCAACAAAGAGCTGACGGCACGCGTCGAAGAGATGAAGTTCTTGGCTGAAGAGCTAGAACAACTCACGCGTACGCAAGTGTTGAACACCGCAACCATCGCGATTGCGAACGTAACCCATATCTACGACCTGCTAGAAACCAAACAAACCGACAAAGCCTATCAAGCTCTTGATGCATTAGTTGAAGTCGATTTAGACCTTTCTGAGCGCTTACACGAACTTCATCTTCTTGCATTCAAAATCCTCAACCAGATTGAAGAAACGCAAACCGTTACCAACGTAGAACGCATTCATCAAATTCAATCAGAGTTTGAAGCCAACCTTAAAATCATGGATCGCCGTGTTAAAGCGGTAGAAGACCCGACTCGTTCAGAGCAAATGTCATTGTTGCTCGATGAGCTTCGCAAGCGCCAAGTGGTGTTTGATATCTCGCTTGAGCAGTATGAGAACACCAAGAAATCTGAATTCTTGATGCAGAATACGCTGCAGCTTTTCTCCAAATTGAACACCACTGTTAACCAATTGGTCGATGATTCAAACCTGAGCACTAAGAAGGCGGTGGACGAGCTGACGTCAACGCTAAGTGTTGCACAGTGGTCACTGTCGGTGATTTCGATTATTGGTCTTATTATCGTAGCGTTTATCGTGTGGCGCGTGGTGTATATCTCGGTGGTGAAACGCCTTGCGGAATATTCGACCGCATTGATGTCTATCGCTCAAGGGCGTTTGAATATCGATATTTCGGTAAGAGGTAATGATGAAATTGCTCATATGGGCGAGGCGATCATTACCGCGAGAAACACTGCACAAGCGCTGCAAGTGGTGGCGGTAGGTGAAGCAAAAGCCAAGCGTGAGCTTGAAGAACATAAAGAGCAACTGGAAGAGTTGATTACCGAGCGTACCTACCAGCTTCAACAAACCAATGAAAAGCTTAATGTCGAAGTAACTAACCACGCCAAAGCGCGCAGTGCTGCGGAACAAGCAAGCCGAGCGAAATCCGCTTTCTTGGCAACCATGAGCCACGAAATCCGAACGCCGATGAACGGCGTGCTGGGTACGGCTCGACTACTGAAAGACACCGGCTTGAATCAACTGCAATCGGGTTATGCCGATATCATTAACCGCAGTGGTAAGAACCTATTAGCTATCCTTAACGATGTGTTGGATTATTCCAAAATTGAAGCGGGGCATTTAGAAGTGCGTGTCGCGTCGTTCGATCTGCATCAAATGGTTCAAGACACCTATCAATTGATGGAAGGGCGAGCATCCGAGAAGAAACTCGACTTTCATTACTTCATTGAGAGTGACGTTCAGCGTTACTGGCGCGGAGATGTCACTCGCATCAGTCAGATCCTCAATAATTTGGTCGGTAACGCCATAAAATTCACAGACAGCGGCTCAGTAGATATTTTTGTTAGTCTTGATCTGGAAAATGAAAATCGTGTGATGTTTGAGGTTTCAGATACCGGTGTCGGTATCGATATCAGTGAACAGAAGTGTCTGTTTGATGCGTTTAGCCAAACTGAAAGTGGTCGTAACAAAACTGGTGGTACGGGGCTTGGATTAGCGATCAGTAAGAGCGTGATGCATGCCATGAACGGTGATATTGGTGTTCATTCCGAAGAAGGTGAGGGTAGCCAGTTTTGGTTCTCACTACCTCTTGAAGTGGGCGAGAAGATTGAAAACAAAGTTGCGATTGTTGAAGCCTGCATTCGCGCTAAGGTGCTTCTGATTGAAGACAACCCAGTGAACTGCATAGTTGCGGAAGGCTTCTTGAATAACTTAGGCCACGATGTGGTCATCGCAACAACAGGGCAAGAAGCACGAGCTATATTCAGTGAACAAGAGTTCGATATTGCGCTGGTGGACATCAACTTACCGGATTGCGATGGCGTTGAATTGATCCAACAGCTGAAAGACGATGCAAGCCAACATGAACAAGCTGCAACACGTAAATTACCACCTATGATTGCTGTATCGGCTCACGTGTTCAACGAAGAAGTCGAAAGCTATTTGTCGTCGGGTTTCGATGGTTTCTTGCCTAAACCTTTAGAGAAAGAAGCCTTGTCAGAATTGATTGTAGAGCAATTAGACGGTCACACTCTATTGTTGCCTCAGCCCGATCCATCGGATGCTATTTGTTGTAAGGTCAGTTCGAAACCTCAAGATGCCGAGTTAGATTTATCTGCATTGGCACTTGGAGGTTCAGCACAACTGGCAAATCAAGACACAGAAATTAACCAAGGAGATCAGATCGTGCAGATTATTGATCCGAAAATCATTAAAGATGACTTAGCCATTTTAGGCCACGACAAAATAGTGCAGATTGTTGGTTTGTTTGACCAAAGCAGCCAAGCCACTCTCGATGAACTTGCTGTAGCGGACGAAGCTGAGAACGCTCGTGAAATTAAGTCGCTGGCTCATAAATTGAAAGGCTCGGCGGGAAGCTTGGGTTTATCTGCCTTGTTTGCTTTGTGCCAGAGCATTGAAGCGAGTGAAGAGCCGTTGATCCAATATCGTGACAATGCCGATTCACTCTCTGAATTGGTGAGAGACTCGCTAGCGGCACTGCGCGAACAACTGTAGATAAGACGCTCGTATTTAGCAAACTAACAGCCGGACAAGTGGAGCCTGAAAAGTCAGTTTTATCTGGTGTTGAAGCAGCCTTTGGATTCTCTTTCTCCCGCCGCTCGTGCGTTTTTTGATGAGTTAAACTCACAGGAAAGTCAGGATTCAATCTAGCGAACTTCTCGCTTCTCAATAGTACTTAAGATACTTTCCCCCATATACTAAAAATCCTCTGCCAAGACAGAGGATTTTTGTTTTTAATCGCTATGTGTGAAAACTAGCGGTTCTCAAAGCGGTTGTAATCCAACAGGCCGAACTCGATAGGTTGCGCTTCTTGATACCAGCGATGGACACGGTCACTGAACGGCCAGAATTCCGGAGAGCTGCGTCGTACAGCAAACTTATCAAGCAACGCCACGTAGTCTTCTTCCGTGTTCAAGTTCTGTAGCGTTTTGACCAGAGCCGGAATGTCGCTTTCGGTTAGTGATAGGTAAGCCGCTGGGTAGCTGCCTACAACGCCACGGACGAGTGTTAAGTCATCGTTGGCGTAATCTCGGTTACCTTCTTCATTAAACAGGCTCGAAATGTTGCTGTGAGCGTTGTTGTGAATCATGGTAAACAGTTGCTCTTCGCCATTCTCGCCTTCAATCATGATCATTACTAACTGAGGAACGTGGCGCAGGCCTTCTCCTTTAATCAAACTCACTTGACTAAGTAGCGCTTCATTTTTCTTACTAAAACCTGTTTCGACAATATCAAAACGGTTATTCAGAACTGGTTCGAGTTTCTGTTTGATCATATCCAGCAATTCACGCTTAGGATCGGCTGTTTTGTACACCACACTGGTCGGTTGATCGAAAGGGGCGATATTGCGCTGCAAGAAATCGCTCAATTGTACACTCTGGTTTTGATACCAGCTTGAGTGTTCAAGGTGGCGAACGTCTTTAGGCAGAAGGGTTAAGAAGTTACTTTCGCCTTCAAGTCGTAAAAAGTCCATGAACATACGGGTAATCAGCTGGTGGCCGAAGTTTCCGTATACATCGAAACCCGCAACAAGTAGGTAGTGAATACGCTCGAGTAGGGCGTAATCTAGGATCCACGCTGTTTTAGGTTGTGGCCCCACTAAGCCTTGAACAACGGAAGCGCTGTCAAAATGTCTGAATATCGTTAAAGCGGCATTCGGATTGGTGCCATTTCCGTCCCAAATGATGCCTGTATCCAGGTTTACGCCACTTTCAAACCATTTGTTAGTGAAGTCTGATTTAGCGTTTAGGTATCGTGCTTGTTGCTTAGAGTAACGCACCCAATTAGTTGCAGGGACAGTGTTACTTTCCAATTCGCTTGGCAGTTTTAAGTTTTTCTTTTGGCTTGCATAGAAGTCGTTAATCTCAGGCACATCAGCTTTCTCAGGGTCAATAAAGAACACCCAGAAGCGGTCATTAATTACATTGAGTGCAAGTTGCCCACGACACACTGGCCCTTTAATGTACGCCATGATGGTGTTCTGCGCGTTATCCAACATGAAGTTAAAACGAGAGTTAACAGGCAGAGCTTCAAACGAAGTCATTGGGTTAGCGGCAACATCAACGTCGTAGCTAGGCAGCTTATTTACCACGTAATCAGTATCAACAAACCACGTATTCCATTTTTGTAGACGCTCTTCATTGAGCGCGAAAGGCATGTGTGTTTTGTCGACAATAGTGCCTTGCTCTGGAATTAATCGGTAGTAAACACGAGAGACTTTTGGATCGTCGTAAGGGCGACGAGTCGTAATGCGCTGTACTGCTTCGCCAGGAGGTGTAGCAGAACGAACGATCGAGAAGAAGCGTGTTGGCTGCCCTAAATCAGAAAAATAAACGTGAGATAGAAATAGGTGTTCGTAGATGTAACGTGCTGAAAGTTGGCTCTTTCTCGAACTCTTATTCAGGAATCTTTCATAGACATTAACCAGCTCTTGCTCGGCTTCGCTCAACGGAATATGTTCATTCATTAACGCGCCATTTTCCAACCAGCTCATTAACGTCGCATACTCGGTCTTGTCTAGGTTAGGCATCCCATAAGGCATGCCCCAAGTAGGGTAATCTCTTTCGTATTGAGCGTACTCTTCGATGGTCGGACACTGTTGGTCGCGATCAATCGAAAAGTCGAAACCTTCCAATTGCTTTTGGTCTGGAAGCGGATGGTTCTCTTTTTGAATCAGCATTCGAGAGACAAGACCCGCATCGAGGTTAGCGGTTGAGTTTTGCATACGCTCGTTGAGCACGGGGTGGAAGTCGGCTTCACGCCACTCTTGAGTGGTCAATGCATCTTCAAATAGGCGAGTAGGGGCGGATGCCGTTAAACGCGTACCTTGATAAACGAGAGCCTTACTTGCGCCACGATCGATGCCTTCAACGGAAGACATTTTGAGTTGGCAAGGCGCATCATAACAAGCGTGACAAACCACACATCGGTTATCAATGATCGGCTTCACTTCGTTGATGAAGTGTTGTGATTGAGCCGAAAGAATAGGGGCTTGGCGATCGCGTACTTGCTGTTCACCAAACAGTTCGTCAAAGTTTAAACCCGCGTAGACGGCACAACCTGAGAAGACGCTAACAAAAGCTAAGATGAAGAGTTTTTTCAAATTCATACGTATTTAGATATTAGGCATTTTTTCTAATTATATCGAAAATGATTGAAAATGCTCATGTTCTAACAATTTTGTAGACAAGATATTGATGGAACTGAGTCACTTATCGCGTCAGATCCATAATTAAACAAAGGTTTGGAAAGCTTAACTAAGGCTTATTGATTGACGTAACACACCGAAAAAGGAACAGACAAGCGTTCAAACTCTTTGATCCAACGCCACTGGTTGTCTTGCAATTTGTCTCCCGGTCCTTTCACTTCTATCCAGTGAAACTCATCTCCCTTGAAAGCAATCAAATCTGGCATCCCAGTTCGGAATAGCTTTAGGTCACTCAATATCACCTTGAAGAGATCAACAAGTAAAGTGTTTGGAATCGAAGCCATACTGTGCTCAATAAGTGCCTTAGGGAAATGATTCCAATGAACAAAAGGATTAGCGATGCCTTGCTTGTTATCGTAAGTATCAAGCAAGTGGCTGAGCCCGTGCTCGGATAGGGTTTGGAACACAGCTTCAATTTGCTCGGCTCGTTTGTCTACGAAGTCTGAGTGATACAAATCCAGTGGTCGATGTTGGTAACGATTGATAAAAGCGCCTTCAACATCAGAGAAAATGACATCCCAGAAGGCCAAACCGAATAAACCACACAGAAAGCTGTTCTCAGAGAAATAGACATCCCAATCTTGGCTTTCAAAGTGCTGTTTGACTGCAAGCTCAACTCTGGTTTGGCTAAGGTCTAACTCCAGCTTTATCTGCGTACAATTTGGCTTTGAAGGGCGGAGAACCTTGTTGCCCTCTTTTCTTAGTAGCTTCTGTTCAAGCTTAGCTGCAACCTCTAACTCAGATATATCCGATGGTGTTGCCTTCATTTTCGTGACAATGTCACACATCAAGTCTAACTCGTCTTGCTTGTCATAGATGCGCGCAAGTCGTTCTCTGCTGGGAGGAAGTACTGATTGCTTGAACCAAAAGACAGCTTGGTCGTTTTGGTTAAGCCTTTCTAGATCGCGTGCGAGGTCGTTGATCAATCGCGATCGTTTTCTAGCAATGCTTCGGTGTTCTGATTCTTCGGGTATAGCTTGTAAAAGGTGTTCAATAAACTCAGGGTCTTTACGATCACCTTCGTAATATTGGTGTTGAATTTCACGGATCTGAAGCAATTGATTGATCTGCTCTCTAGAGGTGAAGAACCGACGCTGTTTACTTAACGGGTAGTTTTCGAAGGTGTGGAGTCCAAGGTCACTCAATACGAACTGGCTTAGGTCTTGGTAAGTATTGGCAAAAAACAGCAACAGCAATACATCAATTACTTCGGATTCGACCACGTAAATGCAATCGAACGATAGGCTTTGGAATTGATCAAAAGCTTGTGGTTCAAGCAACGCTAACAGTTGGTCTTTTTTAGCAGCTTTGTCGCTCTTAAGAGATGGAAATACTTTCAGCAGTTCAGGCTTGGTAAGCAGATGCAATCCAAGTTCGAACCGAGTGATTTCCAAGTCATGCTTGTCAGTTGGGTGACTTAACGTAATGAAGCGTGATGAGTTTAGCTCTTGTAATGCAGTGTCGATATCTGCGATCTCAACATAAGCGAGCTTGTCACTACGAAACCAGCACCCCTTACGAGACAGCAAACGAACCATTAAACACTGGCTAGGTTTAGAGAGGAGTTTGTAATTTTGCAGCCAACGAGTTTCATCGGCGCTCAGCAAGTCAGGGTAGTACGTTTGAGCGTGTTCAATCAGTCGATTGAAGTTGTCGAGATAATAAGTAGGGGAGAGCTGAGGAGTGGTTTCTATCGTCAATGGAGAAGTCGCTTGATACAAAAAGAGCCTAACCCTAAGGTTAAGCTCTTCAGTAACAAATTCAATCTTTTCTGATGATTAAGCTTGTGATGCTTTTAGTTCAGCAACTTTCGCTTCAGAGATTGGCTTAGTGATGATTGCTAGAACAATACACACAGCCATCATAACTGCAGAGATTGTGTAAGCTAGGCCGTACCCTTCGCCGTTTGCCATTGAGAAACCAACAACTGCTGCACCGATAGCGCCGCCGATACCCCATGCCGTGTAAAGCACGCCGTAGTTAGTACCGTAGTTTTTCAGGCCGTAGAATTCAGCAGTTAGTGTTGGGAATACTGCTAGAAGCGTACCGTAACCAACAGCTGCGATTGCCGTACCAATGATTAGCGTGAATTCAGAGTTGAACGTAGCAAATAGAGCCATGTTCGCGCCTTGAAGGATGAACGCTAGAAGTAGAGTACGTACACCACCGATTTTATCTGCAAGCATACCCGCAGCAACACGGCCGCCTGAGTTGAATACTGCAAGGATAGACGCTAGGTAAACTGCGTTTGGCAGGTTAGCTTGAACGCTAGCAATCGTAGTGATGTTACCAATGATCATTAGACCAACAGATGCAGCGAACGCGTACATGATCCATAGAGAGTAGAACTGAGGAGTCTTCAGCATTACTTTCCAAGTTAGGTCTTCAGTTTTCTTAACCGCTTTAGGTGCTTGGCCTGCTTTTACTTTAGGCTCAGCTGGCGTGTAATCCGTTGGTGGGTTGTTGATTGTTGCTGCTAGAGGTACTGCGATTGCAAGTACACCAACACCAAGAATCATAAAGCTAGTTTGGATACCCATGCTGTCGATTAGCGCAGAAGTTACTGGTGCTAGGTAGATAGCTGCAAGACCGAAGCCTGCTGCGATTAGACCGTTAACCATACCTTTCTTAGAAGAGTGGAACCACTTCATTGCTGATGGAGAAAGACATGCGTAACCGAAGCCGATACCAGCACCTGTCATAATACCGAACGTGATGTTCAGCATCATAGGCGTTGTAGCGAAACCAGAAGCAATCATGCCTAGGCCTGTTAGAGCTGTACCTAGGATTAGGATCTTACGTGGACCCATACGGTCTTGTAGGATGCCTGCAACAAGAAGACAAACAGAGAATGTGATAGTTGCAATAGCGTAAGGAGAAGATGCTTCAGCAGCACTCCAACCAGCTTCAGTTACTAGCGCTTTGTTAAATACACTCCAAGCATACAGGATGCCAAGACAAAGGTTGATACAGAAGCCTGCTAGCAGGATACGTGTTGCTTTATCAATCTTGCTCATTTTTATTCTCGGTTCTGTCTTTTGTTTAGTAACAGTCACTCAACGAAAGACGGGTTATTGTCATTGTTTCTTCAAAATTAGTTTGCGTTTATCAACAGATACCGCAAAAGAGCGCGGATTATAACCAATAAAAATGTGATTGGAATCTCTTTTTCCATTTTTGGTAAATTAAATTCACTTTGTTAACAAGTTGTTTTTTGTAAGTTTTTAAATTGTTCTCAACACCTTTCTATTTTGTTCTTTTTAGACGTGTCGCCTTATTATTTCAGGGGTTTTTGGGTATTGGTTTTTTAATAGCCACGTATTCCGTGCGGATATCACAGAGTTACAAATTATTTTAAATAATTTCTAAGGTTAATTTTGTGTAACAAAATAAATTGAAATGGGACTTTTTCTATGTAGGACAAGTGATAACGGACTTTCTCAAAAATCAACTTGTTAACGCAGTGTTAAATATGGTTTTGTGGTTAATATTTGCACACAAACTGGTCATGTTTTGGGCTTGTGTTCTCCTCAAAAACAAGGAAAATAGTATGCAAAATGAGATTCCAAATTTGAAAGGATGCGTTTCCAGTCTATTGCGAGGCGAGTATTATGAAACTGTTTTTAATTCTATTGATGTCAATTTCTGGTGGTGTAGCGGCAGCTGACCATATTCACTCTTTCCTATTCGGCTTCTATGTTGCGGCTCTAGCTGTTGGTAGTTGCTACTGGCTTGCATTCCGCAGTACGCGTTTCCCACAATTGGCATTAGTGCTATTGATGTGTGGCTTTTTTGCGAAAATTGCAGTGACTGTTATCGGTGTTTCTTGGGGTATCTCGAACGATATTATTCAATCGCCGTTCATTTTCTCATTGTCATACCTGTTCTTCTTAGTGGTTGTGTCTTACGTTTGGTTTGCATACCGCGATAAATTGACGCTAAAAAAGCGTGCTAAACAGGTAGAAGAATCTCGCAAACAAGCGGCAGCATAATTTGATTCTTAAAAAGCCTTCTTCGGAAGGCTTTTTTGATCCTGTCTACCTGAACTCTATTATTTAGTTATGACGGTAGATAAAAGAAACCCCAGTATGGCGACATACTGGGGTTTCTTGTTTTTGAGTCTCTATGAAAAGCGTTCTATTTTTTCATCATCTTCGCGAGATCAGCAAACGGGTTATGCGTAGCCGTTTGGTGATCGTCTAAACGTGCTTTCGCATCCACACCATAACGCTCATGGTCTGTGTATTTTGAGTGCTCATGATCGTGACAGTATAGGCACAATAGTTCCCAGTTACTGCCGTCTTCAGGGTTATTTGTATGGTCGTGATCCACGTGGTGAACGGTCAGCTCTCTTAAGTTCGAGTAAACGAATTCACGTGCACACTTACCACAAACCCATGGGTACAGTTTTAGTGCTTTTTCGCGGTAGCCTTTCTCTTGGCGAGCGTACGCTGCACTCGAGCCTGTGTAATCAGAAGACATTGCCAAATCCTTATCAATTATAATCCCCCGATTTTATCACAGCTTTCTGGAACGGGTAGGGCTGTCGTTGCTAAATGGTGCAGTAGATTAACCAACATTGAATGAGGTTCGAAATAGAACACGAATAGATGCCTACCTTTTATATGAACCATCTCGTCAAACGGGTTATGTCTTTCTGGAATAAGCCATGCTTAACAGTTTGAAAATAAATCGTATTCGGGGGTTTTAACCAAGGACATGTGACCTAATATCAGTTTGTGAGACCCTATATTAATAAGGAAATATCATGTCACAACAATACACACCGCCAAAAGTTTGGGTTAACGATGCTGCTGGTGGTAACAAGTGGGCAAACATTAATAGTCCTGAATCTGGCGCTCGATTTGATAAAGAGCTTCCTGTTGGTGACCACGCCTTGCAACTGTATTCTCTTGGTACGCCTAACGGTCAGAAAGTCACTATCATGCTAGAAGAGCTGTTAGCGGCGGGTGTTAAAGAAGCTGAATATGATGCGTACTTGATCAATATTGGTGAGTCAGACCAATTCTCTTCTGGTTTTGTTGGTGTAAACCCAAACTCGAAGATCCCAGCTTTGCTTGATAAATCAGGCAACGAAGATGTGAATGTATTCGAATCGGCTTCTATCTTGATGCATCTAGCTGAAAAATTTGGTCACTTCTTGCCGAAAGAAGGGGCAGCACGAACGCAAACCATCAACTGGTTGTTTTGGGCACAAGGTTCAGCCCCATTCCTAGGCGGTGGTTTCGGTCACTTCTACGCTTATGCGGATGAAAAGCAAGAATACCCAATTAACCGCTTTGCGATGGAAGCTAAGCGTCAGCTAGACGTGTTAGACAAGCAACTTGCAAACAGCACTTTTGTTGCGGGCGAAGAGTTCAGCATTGCTGATATCGCAATCTGGCCTTGGTATGGCAACCTTGTGCTGGGCAACCTATATGATGCGGCAGAGTTCTTACAAGTTGAGTCTTACACCAACGTAGTTCGCTGGGCGAAGCAATTAGAAGCACGCGAAGGCGTTCAACGTGGCCGCATTATCAACCGCTCATGGGGCGAAGCGTGGGAGCAACTTCCTGAGCGCCACTCTGCAGAAGATATCGATTCGGTGTTGAAGCTCAAGCCTTAGTCGCTTCAAACACTAACTCACTGTACATAACTAGAGTTTGTTTTTGATTACCTCGAATAACAGACTCTAGTTTTTTCTTCTTATCGACCCTCACCAATCAAGTTCATCCATTAAGACTTAGCTATTGAATGCGGTTTAGGTATAAACTTGCGACATCATAATTCTAAAGGATGGTGCTATGTACCACGGTCATATCTATTTCCCTCTGCGCTTTGCAGAGCAGGCAGAAACACTGCGTCAGAAAATTCTATCGGAACGTAAAGATGTATTAGAGGTTTTTCCGCTAATCCAGCGTTTGGTTGGTCCGCATAAAATGCCGATGTTTGAGATTCACTTTGCGAACAAAGAGTCGGGCATTGTTGAGTGGCTTGAACAAGAGCGCGGTGATATGTCGGTGCTGATTCACCCAATAACGGGTGGTGAAGAGACACTGGATCACACAGTACGTGCGATTTGGCTTGGTCGTGAGCTAGGTGTTTTTGAAGAGACATTAAGTAGCTAATTTAATTCGCGCCCGACAGTTTGTATCTAATCAATGTACTTGATAAATATAGTTGCTGTCGGGTGTATCAAAGCTCACTAATTTTCGAACTATTTCCTTTTTAAATACCTAGCTTCTCCAGCTGTTTCCCAGCAACAAAGATACCGCTACCGACACACCTAATGCGATTAAGATATTGGGTAGGTAAAGTCCCCAAATCGCGACACAAACCGCCACGGTTACCACAACCCACAATAGTGTTTCTAAAATCCAAGTGCCCATAACATAACTCCTAACTAGATTGTGCGACTAGCATAACCAAGCCAAGGTAAACTTTTGGTCACCATCAATTAAGCATCTAGAAAACCGCTACAGAATGACTTTAACGTTGAACTTATTGTTGTTGGTTTCATGAGTAAACTGCCAACCTTGGTTCTGACAAATGCGTTCAATGAGCTCTAGGCCGATACCAAAAGAGGTTTGTTGTTCAGAGTTGTTTGCCATGTTTTCATCTTCCAAGCGGTTGGTCACCTCAAACTGATGTTCTGTCAGTATGATTCTGATATCTCCGCTACCGCCGTGTTGAAATGCGTTTCTGACTAAATTGGTGAGTACAACTTCTGTGAGTTCTCGGGGAAGGTTATGTTCTTCTTGAGTGACCTTGATTTGAATATCGACTTCTTTGTTTTTCAAAAGGTAACGTTGGCTTTCAATAATGCTGTCGAGTAGGGGAGCGATCTTGATTTGCTCATAGTTGGTCTCTATCTCGTTATTGCGGCTCATCCACAGCAGAGTCGTCACTAAGGCTTTCATGCTGGTGGCTGAGCGCTGGATTCGTGCGACGGCACGTTGACCACTATTAGGAATGCTATCAGACAATCGAACCAACATATCGCCACTGGCTGAAATGGTGGCAATCGGTGTTCTTAGTTCGTGGCTTGCGGTTTTTAAGAAGAAGCTCTCACGCTCATTGGCTTGGCGTTCGCCTTGTACGCTTTTAACCAGTTGTGAAGCCAGTTGATCGATTTCTTTGTATCGAAACTGAGCAAGCCCTTCAGTGTTGTCTACATCCAGAGATTCCGACCATTTTGATAGCGTAATAATCGGTTTGGTGACTCGGTGTATCAGCAGGCGAATGATCAAAAACACCAAGAGTAAAAGGGCGCCGATGGCAATGAAAGCATTGTTAATTTGGTTCACGGAATCGGGTGGGTTGAGCTCGAATAGATTCAAGTAGATTGCTTCATCGTACTCAGAAATGATGTACAAGGCTTCGTCTTTACCAGAAATTTGATGCTTGGCTGCGTAGAGGTATTGCCCTGATTCATTGTCAGGCGAAGGCTGATAATGGTCATAAATAGCGTCGTTATCAAACGCATTCCAATCAAAGGCTTGTTGAAATTTAGCGGGCAGTTCCGAATAGGTTAGAAAGGCTTGGAATGTCGGTTTTTGATAGTCTGGCAATTGCCCGGTTTCGATGTAACGTTGCTCTGCGACTTCCAATTCATACAAGAATCCATATTTTGCCGATTCATTAAGGCCAATGTGGTAGCTCTGTGAAACCATCAAACTGTAGATGGCAGTCAGTAGCACGACGATGCCAAATAAATAGAGGTAGATGTCGCGCTTAATACTGACTCGATTTATGTCCGCGTGTTTCATGATGGCTCCTCATGCAAGACCACACCAATACCATGAACCGTGTGAATTAGCTTTGAGTCAAAGGGCGCATCAACCACTTGTCGAAGCTTAAACAAATGCGCTTTCATGCTATCCGAACTTGGCATTTCATCTTCCCATGCTTCTTCAAGCTTGGCTTTGCTCACCACGTTAGGGCTGTTTCGCACTAACATCACGAGCATTCGCCAACAGACCGGAGAGAGCTTCAATAGCTTGTCGCTTCTAACAGCTTGGTGTTTGTCTAAGTCCAGTTTGAGATCTGCGACAGACAGAGACGTCACCGAACCTTGAGAGCGACGTATCAGCGCCATTAGTCGTACTTTGAGTTCTTCCATCGCAAAAGGCTTCACTAGGTAGTCATCCGAACCGACCTCGAACCCTGCGATCTTGTCTTGTAATGTGTCTCTTGCCGTCAGCATGAGAATCGGAGTGGTCACGCCTTGCTGGCGAAGAGATTGGCAGACATTAAGTCCGTCCATTTTGGGCATGTTGATGTCCGTTAAGATGATGTCATAACGCCCCTCTAACGCAAGATTGAGCCCAGCGCTGCCATTGTAAGCAAAATCGAATTCGAAACCGTCGAGTTCCATATAGTCTGCAATGGCTTCAGCCAAGTCACTGTCGTCTTCAATCAACAGGGCGTTAATGCTCATAAGTGTCCTTACTTTGTTTCTCGTTCTCTTTTCCAAGCCCAGATAGGAGGCTGAATAAGAAGTTGTAGTCGGTAGTTCCAATTTGGCGCGTGCCATAACTGCTGGCACAGTTTAACGTAGCCGTGGAAATATACCTTAAATGGGTTCACAGAGTTGATTCTAGGGAACACACCGTATTTGATTTCTTCCTCTTCTTTGGCAAACGTACTGAACATACGATCCCAAATGATCAATATCCCAGCGTAGTTCTTATCAAGATACTGTTTGTTGGTTGCGTGATGCACTCTGTGGTGAGAGGGCGTATTGAACACAGCTTCAATAGGGCGTGGCAACCGCTTAACCGTTTCTGTGTGCAATAACGTTTGGTATAGCTGCACAAAGGTTTCACACATCAGCACAACAAACGGATTAAAGCCGAGCAGAATCAACGGTAAATGGAAAAAGAATGGGAAGAACCAATCCAAAGGCCCAAACCTGTAAGCCACCGAGATATTAAAGTAAGGCGAGCTATGGTGAACCGAATGCGTTCCCCAAGCTAAACCGTTGCTGTGCAAGAATCTGTGTTCCCAGTAATAAGCGAGATCCGCCAAGATCAAGCAAACAAGAATTGTCCAACCAGATATCGGCAGTTGAGTTAGGCTGAAGTTCTCGTAGGCGTAAACAAACGCGCCAACATAAGCTAACCCGACAAAGAAAACGGTAACCAATAAGAAGAACAAGGTGACTAAGTTAGTTGCGCTGTCTCCCAACATGTTCCAACTTAGCTTTTTCTTAAAGGCATAGCGTATAAGCTCAAAGATAAACAGAGCCAGAGCAAGCAATAGAAAGTTATCATCAACCCAAGTCTCGGTCAGGATGACGCTTGTTTCTGTGAATGTTTGAGAGAGAAAGTTCCCAATGCTACCCATAGTGAAATCCATAACTAAATCCTTTACTGATCATTCTTATAATAGACGTATAACTCGCTAGAATCTGGCAACCCATGCTGATTCAATTGGTGGTGCTCGATGACCATATCCACCTCTTTTAAGACAGCTATACCTTCCCAAGCCAACGCCAGTTCCTGTTCAGTATGCTCACCTTGGCTTAGTAACAAAGTGCCTTCAGGCTTGCTTGGAACCTTAATTAAGGTGTTGTTTTTATTGGCTCCTCAAAACCACCGCCTAGGGCGGTGGTGATTGTTCCTTGAGGCTATAGCCTGAAGAAGTGCCCATGTTAGAAGTAACCTCTTATTCACCACAAGTAAGAGGAAACAACCACATGGGCGATTACAGAAGTTCATCACATGTCTATTGGCGTTGCAAATACCATATAGTTTGGACTCCAAAGTACAGATATAAGATTTTGAAAGATAAGGTAGGAAAGGAGCTTTATCGTTCAATCTATATTTTGTGCAATATGAAAGACTGCGAAGTTTTAGAATTAAACGTTCAACCAGATCATGTTCATCTTGTTGTCATTATTCCTCCCAAGTTATCAGTATCGAGTTTGTTAGGAGTTTTAAAAGGCCGAACAGCAATTCGACTTTTCAATAGATTCCCACATATACGTAAGAAATTATGGGGAAATCACTTTTGGGCTAGAGGGTATTTTGTAGATACGGTCGGTGTGAATGAAGAAGTCATTCGGCGATATGTACGACACCAATATAAGCAGGACATAGAGTATGAACAACAATTACAGTTATTGAAGAACTGATAGCGCGGACGCCCCCTTTTAGGGGGTTATAAAGCAAAACCGCCTTCTAAGAAGGCGGATATTTTTTTTTGATGTTGATTGCTGAATCGGGAAGCCAATGGTGACAGTAGCCTTGCTGAAGTCGGAACTTATGTCCTGATAGATCACGATGACTTTCTGTTGCTGCGCGATCTCCTCATCATTGGCTTCTAGGTTTTGGTAGAAGTCGACCCACAGCTCAGGCACATCCTCTAAAGGGATAGTCTTGCTCAAACCTTGTAGGTAAGTCGTATTTGCAGTCGTCAGTGGTTTTTCCTTTGATGACTGTTTCTTTGTGGAGTTATTCGTTGGTGACTGAGCTATTGGTTGCTCGGTTGATGCATCTGCAATCGCAGGTTGAATATGTAATAGCCCCCAGACAACGCCAGTAATACCAATTGTCGTGAGTAATGAAGCGAATAATTTCATGCTCTTTCCTTGTTGTTCATTTTTCTTATCAAGGACAGTAAAGGAGCCGAGGTAAACAAAAGGTAACCGAATGGACCTTTTAGTTGGTTAAAAGCGAATCGGGAGATTGCCTAATTTTCTAATACAGCAATTTGGGACACTTTTTCCCATGCCGAATTGGTAATACTGACGCCATATTCATTTATGGGCTCAATAATGCTATTCAAACATCCCATCTCTCTGCTAACGATTATTCGGCTTAACCCATTAAAGATCGCTGCGACTTGGTTAATGGTTTTGGCTGAAAACGTGATGCTTATTCTGCTGCCGCTGTTTATTGGTTACGCCATCGACGGTGTGTTAAACCAAAGCTTCCAGCCTTTGATGATGCTGGCACTGATCCTCTTTGTGTTGGTCATTCTCGGCGTGGTTCGCCGTTTCTACGATACCCGTGTTTATGGGGCGATTCGTGTAAAACTGGCGAATATCGTGGAGCGAAACCTACGTGGCTTATCGGTATCAACCAAAGATGCTCGACTCACCATGTCGCGTGAGCTGGTTGATTTCTTAGAAGACGATTTACCTGCTCTGATGACGGCAGTGGTACAGCTCGTTGCGACTGTGGTGATTCTCTCCACATTCCATTTCTCATTGGCGCTTTGCATGTTGTTTGCTGGGCTGTCGATGCTGGTCATTTATGGTTTGTTCCACCAGACCTTCACGCGGCTTAATGGCCAATTTAACGATCAAGTCGAACAGCAGGTTCAACTGTTGAGCGGTGTTCGCTTGTCTGCGCTTCGTTGGCACTTTGAGCGACTTAAACAGTGTGAAATCAAGCTATCAGACACTGAGGCGATTGTTTATGGATTGATCTTTACCGTGCTGTTTGGCGCAGTCGTGGGCAATTTGTGGATGGTGAGCCAGCTTATTCAGCCGACTGCAGGGCAAGTGTTCTCTATCGTTACCTATTCACTGGAGTTTGTTGAAACCGCAGTGATGCTACCAATTACGCTGCAAACCCTTTCTCGTCTTACTGAAATCAGTCAGCGACTCAATCATACCTCTGTCCAACAGGCTACCAAGGAGATGCCTTATGAAGTTTAAAAAGCCACTTTCGGTATTAGTCGGTTGTGCGGCTATCTTTGCTGCCTTGATTGTTGTCGATGAATTGGAACCTGAGGCAGCGGAACCTGTGAAGAAGCAAGCAGTACTGGCACCGGTTTCTGTATTGGAGGTGACACCTTCGCAGCACGAATCGACGTTAACGGTACTTGGCTTAACCACTGCTCGTTGGCCAATTCAACTTAAAGCGTCGAGTAGTGCGCAACTTAAGTGGCTGAATGAAAACATTGAACCGGGACAGCTAGTGACTAAGGGCGATGTGTTGGCGAGGTTAGATACCAGCGCCGTTGATGCGAACTTGGCGCAAGCGTTAAGTGCGTTAAAGCAAGCTGAGTTGGAATTGAAACAGGCTAAACATGAACAAACTGTCGCTCTTAAAATGCTCAATCCCAAAACAAGTTCGCCCTTTGCGCGCAGAGAACCCCAAGTGCTTGCTGCAAAAGCCAACCTGCAACAAGCCCAACAAGCTTATATCAGTGCGAAGAAGCTAGTCGAAGAGTCAGTGATTACGGCGCCTTTTGATGCGGTCGTCATGAAGCGCCACATTAGCCCGAGAGAGTGGGTAGAGGCGGGGCAAGTGACCTTTGAGTTAGCCGCCAGTGATTCGATTGATGTCGAGCTTCCAATATCTGAAATGCATTGGCAACAAGTACAAGCTGCCTTGGTTAAGCCGAGCATTCGTGTCGTGAGTCGTTCTGGGAGCCAATGGCCGGCGAAGGTGCGCTATGTGTCGCCTGAAGTGGATTCGGTGACCCGTCAAAGGCAAGTAGTGCTCTCGGTTGAAAAACCTTATCAAAACAAACCAAGGCTTTTCCCTAACCAGCAGGTTCAAGCAGTGGTTAACCTCGGTCTACAAGGTGAAGTAGTTAGCGTACCTCTGAGCGCGATGACGAGAGACGGGTATGTGTGGACGTTAGACTCAGAAGATCGCTTACGAAAAGAGTCGGTAACGCTTATTGGGCAAGGCAGTCAAGAGCTTGATATTCGCTTCAATGATCGAAGTGATAAGGCTCGTCGTGTGGTGCAGTATCCACTTTCTTCCATGCTTGTCGGTAAACAAGTCGCGCCTAGATTCAATGGAATCCATTCTGAAGCCATGCTCGCGGGTAAATCTGATGCCGCACAGATTAAGGAAGCAAACCAATGAGTTGGATGACAAGATGGTTCATTAACAATCCAGTCGCTGCCAATTTGTTGATGATGGCGATTGTGATCAGTGGCGTACTGGCGTTTGGGCAGCTGCGTGTCGAGTCGTTTCCGCAAATTGCACCATCCTCAATCAGCATTACTGTGGCTTATCCTGGCGGTACCGCACAACAGATCGATGAGAGTGTGACTCAACGAATCGAAGAGTCGATCAGCGGTATTGCAGGCATCAAACAGATCACCAGCCAATCGAGTGCTGGCGTGTCACGAGTCGTGGTACGTAAAGCCAGCAGTACAGATTTAGACAAGCTGTTGGATGACATTCGTAATCAAGTTAACGCCATCAACGGCTTTCCCGTGCAAGCAGAAAGACCGCAAGTGGTGCGCAATGAATTTACCAACTTAGCTGCGTTTGTTGTGGTGTCTGGGCCAAGAACCGATGACGAATTACAACCTATCGCTAAGCAACTTGAACAAGCGCTGAAGAAGAACCCTCAAATTTCCAAGGTCTCAAACTGGGGAGCTCGAACGCCTCAGTTGGTGATTGAGCCAGACCCTGATCAATTGAAAGCGTTAGGGTTGAGCTTGGAAGAGCTGGCAGGTTTAGTTGAGCAGCGTTCTCTAGAGTCTCGTAGCGGTGAGCTAATTAGTGACAAAGGCCGAATGGTGATTCGTGGTGACGGTTATGCCGATGATCTACAGAAGCTCAATCAGCTTGTTGTGATTTCAGGGAGCAACGGAAAGATACACTTGGGAGACATCGCCAAGCTTAGCCGAGGCTACCAATACAGCGGCTCTATCGTGCGTAACAATGGCTCTAACGCCATTGCTTTATTGGTGAGTACTAGCCAAACCGACAATCTGCTTAAAGTCAGCGAAGCGATCAGTGAAACTCTGGATGCGCAACGTGCGATTCTGCCTTCGGATATTGAGCTGAATACCATGGCTGATATGGCACCTTACATTGAAGAGCAGCTATTTCGTTTGAGCGAAAATGCATGGCAAGGCTTGCTAATTGTACTGATCCTACTTGGGATATTTCTTGAGATTAGGCTCGCTTTTTGGGTCGCGATGGGGATCCCGATTGCGCTCACTGGAACACTCGCCGCAATGCAGTTTTTTAACTACAGCATCAACGACATCACCTTGTTTGGTTTTATCTTGGTACTTGGTGTGTTGGTCGATGATGCGGTTGTCGTCGGGGAAGCGATACACGAAAAACGGACGGGAAATCCTAGTCATTCCGGTGCCTCAAAGCTAAATGGCTCCTCAAGTATAAGTGGCCTTTCTAATATAAACGGAAAGACAGCTGCGTGGCAGGGCGTGCATTCCGTGTCGGTGGCAACCGTGTTTGGTGTGCTGACAACTATTGCTGCATTTTCTCCCATGTTATGGATTAACAATGAACTGGCTAAGGTGCTTGCTGGGTTTTCGGCAGTGGTGATCTTCGCTTTGATCTTATCGTTGATTGAAAGCAAATTTATTCTACCGTCACACTTGGCTCAGCTTTCTGTGAAAAAGCCATCTACCAGTATTTTTGCCAAGCTTCAGAATACCGCTCAAGGTGGTTTGCAGTGGTTCAACCTAAACGTCTACAAGCCGGTATTGGAGTTTGCACTTGGCTACAAAGTGGCGTCCTTATTTGGGTTTGTCGCGGTTATCTCATTGGCTTATGGCATGTGGTCGAATGGTGCGATTCGCAGTGCGCTGTTCCCTGAAATTCCGGGGCGTTACATCACTGCGGTGATTGAGTTAGAAGACGGTGCGCCGTTGCCACTGCAGCGCCAAGCCTTGTTGCAAGTTGAGCAAGCAATGACGCAGGTAGAAAAAGGCTTAATGGACGATTATCCGTTACAAGAAAAGCCCGTGGTGAATCTACTCGCGTGGTCTGATGGTTATGGTGAAATTGAAGTCACTGCCGAGCTGACCAATGAATCTTTAAGCTTATTGCCGGGTAACTTACTGCTGAAGCGATGGCGAGAAAGTACAGGGCAAATTGAAGGTGCTTACTCGGTGAAATTCAGCGCAGCAGAGGAACCTGCTGGTGGCACATTCTTAACGATCTCTTCTAACGATCGTGAGCTTGCATCAAGAGTGAGTGAACAGCTAGCAGACATTCTCGCTTCGCTAAAAGGTGTTTCGGATGTTTACGATGATGGTCAGGATGGCTTACCGCAAGTTCGCTTGGTATTGAACCAATATGGTCAGCAACTAGGGCTAACTCAAGCCACGTTGGCTCAACTTGCCGGAGAAGCGTTTGGCGAAAGGGAAGTACATCGCTTGTTAGAAAATGGGCAAGAGACCAAGGTACTGCTTCAATATCCGAGAGATGAGCGTAGAACCTTAGCTCAGCTAGAACAAGCCATCATTATGTTGCCGAACGGTGGCAGTGTGATGTTGGGCGATATTGCTGAGTTCCGCCACGAGCAAGAGCCGCAAGTGGTTTACCGTCGAGACCGAGAACAAGTGATTAACCTGTATTGGAAGCAGAATCGCGACTTGCAATCACCAGAGAAAACACGTGAGCAACTTGAAGATACGATTGAGTCTCTGCAGTTACAATATCCAAGTGTAACCATTAAAGCGGGCGGTGAGTTTGAAGAGATAGGGGAAGTGTCGGATGGCTTTAAATCAGCGATGATTATTACCTTGCTGATGATCTACATCTTGTTGGCAGTGCCTTTGAAATCCTACTGGCAGCCAATGATCATCATGGCAGTCATCCCGTTTGGATTCGCAGGCGCGATTTTTGGTCACTACTTGATGGACTTGCCGATCAGCATTCTTTCGATGTTCGGAATGATGGCCATGACGGGGATCGTGATCAACGATTCGTTGGTGCTGATCACGCGTTTTAATGCTGAATATCGCCAAGGTGTGCCATTACAGCAAGCGCTAGTGATTGCTGGCACCAGCCGTTTGAGAGCGATTTTCTTAACCACGATAACTACTGTGTGTGGCTTGTTACCATTGCTAAGTGAAACTGCGGAGCAAGCACAATACTTAAAGCCTGCGGCGGTGTCGTTGGTGTTTGGTGAACTGTTCGCCACTGCGGTCACGCTGATTTTGATACCTGTATTACTTGGTTTGTTTTGCCGAAAAGCGCCTCAAGTTGAAGATCTAATCGAAAATGGAGTGGTCGAACAAGAACCACATGTACCGGCACAGCTCACTTTGGAGCGCTCGTGATTGATTTTATAAAGGACAAGGATGATAGTGAAGCCAAGCGATCAAATTCAATCAAGTCGACAAAGACAAGATCTTCTATGCCTGAGAACAAAGACCGTATGACGCAAGAGAACAAACCTGATTATCAATTGGTGCCCGGTTTTAAACTGGTGCCTGAGATTGCATTGATTGAATCTTTGCCAGAGCACCTTCAAAAGCGTTTTAGTCATGCGCTCACTTTAATGCATGAAGAGTGGGGGGAACGTCGTACATGGGAAGAGATAGCGACCGAAAGCGCAATTTCTCCGTATCACTTTCATCGTCAGTTTACTGAGCTGTTCAATGAAACGCCGGGACAGTATCTAAGTCGAGTTCGGCTGCAAATTGCAGTGGGCTTACTGATTAATGATGAACCGTGGAGCGTGATTGAGATAGCTCAGTATTGTGGCTTTTCATCGTCACAGTCTTTAGGTAAGGCACTTAAGCGTGAATTAGGGGTTACGGCAAAGCATATTCGAGAAATGGGCTATAACGCGACACCTAAGGAGACGGCGGATTTCATTCAGAGATTGGCGCATCCGGGTGTGCAGTCTTCCATGGAAAAAGAACTGGTTAAGTCGATGCCGACCGAGCTGGTTTGGTATCCAGAACGCGGTATGCAGAAGCTTAAACTGGACGATCCTGATTGGGATACGGTGTTTGAGATGTATGGTCAGAAATCGACACAACTCATGGGCACCACACCGATAAAGCAGATGAGAAACAAGTGGGACGACATAGACGCTGAAATCGGCAACTGGCAAGTCGCCAAAGAGCGTTACGATATGACCATTCCAGAAGGATACTACTTGTGTAGCGATGTTTATCTGGTGTCGGATGTCGCCTACAGCACGGCCTTAGAAGCGTTGTTTAATGCGGTTAAGCAACAAGGCTTGCAGTTAGACGTGAACGGCTATTTGGTGGAGATGATTCGCCACATAGATGATGACGATGTAGAAGGAGTAACATTCTCCTTTCAGTTGCCGGTTTTAACCACGCAAGACAACGAATAATAAAAAGGCTCCTCAAATGAGGAGCCTTTGTTCTGTTTCAAGGAACAGTTTATCAAGAGCCTTTGTTTACCAAGAGCTTCTGTTCATCAGGCTTAGCTGTTAAAAGAGCAGGGGGGATTAAGCCTCTGCAGTTACTTTAGAGCTGCTCATCTTTTTAAGTGCTGCGTAGCCAAAGCCTGTTACCGCTGTACCAGCTGCAATCGCCACTAGGTACATAAGTACTGGTGAGATAGCACCAGGAATCAGTAGTACGAACAAGCCGCCGTGTGGAGCCATTAGCTGTGCACCAAACATCATTGATAGAGCACCCGTTAGTGCACCACCTGCCATACAAGCTGGGATAACACGCATTGGGTCTTTCGCTGCGAATGGAATTGCACCTTCAGAGATGAAACATAGGCCAAGAACGAATGATGCTTTACCTGCTTCACGCTCGCCTGCTTCAAACTTGTCTTTCACTAGGAAAGTCGCAAGGCCCATACCGAGAGCTGGAACCATACCTGCTGCCATGATAGCTGCCATTGGTGCGTAAGTTTGCGAAGCCAGTAGACCAACACCGAATGTGTAAGCCGCTTTGTTTACTGGGCCACCAAGGTCGAAACACATCATTGCGCCTAGAATTACACCCAGAAGAATCGCGTTAGACGTGCCCATGTTGTTTAGGAAAGTGGTCATCGCGCTCATCACGCCAGAAACAGGACCACCAACGATGTAAACCATCACAAGGCCTGTGAACAAACTCGCAATAAACGGAATGATTAGGATTGGCTTAAGCGCTTCCATAGATTGTGGAAGTTGAACTTTGTCGGCAATGAACTTAGCAGAGTAACCCGCAATGAAACCTGCTGCGATACCACCTAGGAAACCAGCACCTGTAGAACTAGCCAGCATACCGCCGATTAGGCCTGGAGCCAGACCCGGACGGTCAGCAATTGAGAATGCGATGAAACCAGCAAGAACAGGAATCATCAGTGCGAATGCAGAACCACCACCGATAGTCATCAGTGCTGCTGCCAGTGTGCCTTCTTCTTTAAACGCTTCAATACCGAATACGAAAGAAAGAGCGATGATCAAACCACCCGCAACCACCACAGGAAGCATGTGAGATACACCTGTCATTAGGTGCTTGTACACGCCTTTCTTCTCGTCAGCAGGTGCTGAATTTGAAGAAGCTGTGTGTTGGTATGGTTTAGCTTCTGCGAACGCTTTTTCCATCTCTTGCTTTGTTTTCTTCAAAGCAGGACTTGTCGTTGTTTTGTACAGCGCTTTGCCGTTAAAACGATCCAGTGGAACATCGATGTCTGCTGCGATGATAACAAGGTCAGCGTCTGCGATTTCTTGGTCTGTCAGTTGGTTCTTCGCACCTACAGAGCCGCGAGTTTCCACTTTGATTTTGTGACCTAGGCGTTTGCCTTCTGCTTCAAGCGCTTCAGCCGCCATAAAGGTGTGTGCAACACCCGTTGGGCAAGCGGTAATCGCTACGATCTTTTTGCTGCCTGTGCTTGCTGTTGTAGAAGAGTTTACTGATGTACCAGTAACTTCCACTGCAGTCTCAACTTGAGAAGCGTCTAATACCGTTGCTTCTGCTACCGCTTTCTCTAGGAATGCTTTTGCATCTGCAGTGCATTCAGAGATAGCCGCTTGGTACACTTTCTTACCGATAAAACGTGTTTTATCAACGTTTGTGTTAGCTGCAATAACCACAACGTCGCTGCTGTCGATAGCGTCTTGTGATACTGGCGATTCAGGTAGCACGCTTGATTGACATTCAATAGTAGCGTTCCAACCCAGTGCATTTGTCGCTTGCTCTAACAAGCCTGCGGCGATGATGCTGTTTGCTACGCCACTTGGGCAAGCTGTGATAATGGTAATATTCATAATAAACCTTTTGTCCTATTTGCTTGTGTCTAACTGGCTAGTTGGAGCACTAAGCGCCTGTAATTGGATATTTTGTAGTACTGAATCCAGCTCTTGTTGGCTGGTGATGCCCACGCCTACCTGTGAAACTGCTAGAGCAGATAGGGCGGTTGCGAATTTAATAAGTTCTGGTTTTGGCATCTGTTGCATGTGACCCCAACATAGGCCAGCAACCAAGGTGTCGCCTGCGCCTACTGTGCTCACCACTTGCATACGCGGCGGTTGAGCATGTAACCACTCACCTTGGTTAAGCCACATCACGCCTTCAGCTCCTAGTGATACCACGATGTTATCGATGCCTTTTTCACTCAGGGCTTGGCCTGCGTGTTGGCATTGGTCACGAGTTGTCAGCTCTGCATTGAACAGCTGAGATAGCTCTTCATCGTTTGGTTTGATCAACCAAGGCTGTGCATTGATACCGGCTTTAAGTGCGTCACGGCTGCTGTCGAACAAGACCTTTTTACCTAGGTCACGCAGGCGTTGTACCCAAGAAGCGCAAAGCTCTGGTGATACGCCTTGCGGCAAGCTGCCTGCAATCACGAAGTAATCGTGCGTTTCTGCAAGCTCTAATAAGGTTTCTTCAAACGCTTTGATAGCGTCAGCATCAACAGGAACGCCTGGGAAGTTGATGTCGCTTACTTGGCCTGAGTTCTCTACCAATTTCACGTTAATACGAGTCGCGCCATCAACACGGATAAAGCGGTCAGTTGCACCCATTTGTTCGAACAGTTGACAGAAGGCTTCTTCGTTATTGCGACCAAGGAAGCCTGTCACGGTTACTTTAGCGCCAAGCTCTGAAAGCACTTTTGCTACGTTTACGCCTTTGCCTGCTGCATGCAGAGAACCTTTGTTTACAAGGCTAACTGAACCTACATTGAGTGCGTCGATAGCACCTGTCAGGTCGAGAGCAGGGTTTAGCGTAACGGTAACGGCTTTGATTTGTTTATCAGACATATCGATTCCTTAACCTTCACCAAGGCCTGAAGCGATAGCTTTGCCAATCGATTCAAGTGCTTGTGCTGCATCGTCACCTTCAGCAACAAACTGAAGTTGGTGGCCGTGTTTAACGCCAAGTGCGATGACTTTCATCAAGCTCTTCGCGTTCACTTCTTTTCCGTCGCCATCTAGGTTTGAAACGCGGATTGTTGATTCGAATTTCTTCGCTTCAGCAACCAGCATTGCACCTGGACGAGCGTGTAGGCCGTGTGCGTTTTTGATTTTGAATACGGCGCAGTTGTCATCGTCTTGAGAGGCTGTAGAAACCGCTTCACCTTTTAGAAGGCCAATCACTTGTGCAATGTCAGCCGTTAACAGTTGTTGCTGTTTACCTTCGAAAACCATCTTGCTTAGGTTTGCCAGAATAGATTGGTGCGCGCTGTTACAAGCTGCGAAAGCGACCAATGCTTTCACTGGTGTGCCTTCGTACTCACAATGGTTTGCCGTTGAAACAAACGATACGCCAGTGCGAGTTACGCCTTTATCGCTGCCCAATAACCACAGGCCTTGACCTAGGTGAGTTGGAGTTTTTGTTACTAGGTCAGCAACGAATGCGTTGTCTGTGCAACCTGTGTTCTTAAGTAGGCCGCCCGCAACTGCAGACATTTGAACCATGTCGCTTGCAGGGAACAGTAGCTGAACTAAAGAAGCGTCTAGGTCGGCTTCTAGCTGAACTTCGCCATTAAGTAGGGCGATGATTTCGTCTTCTGATTTCGCTTGCTTCAATTTCTCTTCAACACCGTCTGCGGCTAGAACCTTAGTTAGCTGCTTAAGGATGCCTAAGTGCTCGTCAGATTTCGCTGCAATACCAATTGCTACGTAAACACGGTTGCCGTCTGCCCAATCAATACCTTCAGGGAAGTGGTGTACTGCAACGCCTGTCTCTTTTACAAGGCCGCGAGTGTCTGTGGTGCCGTGAGGAATCGCGATGCCGTTACCAAGAAACGTAGAGTTCTGGTTTTCACGGTTCAGCATTCCTTCAACGTAGCCTGAGTCCACTAGGCCTTTCGCGGTTAGGTCGCCAGCAATGTTCTGGATAGCTTTGAATTTGTCATCGGCCGTTTGACCAAGAGTGATGTCAGATTTTGATAGTTTAAGCATGGTGCCTCTTTAGCGTATCGCTTGAGAATTTGTGTATCGCTACGATTCAGTCTAGAGCAAATGTTAGTGAGCTTTACTCGTTACTTGCTCTTTGTTTTATGCTTGCTGAATCGGTTCAGCATTAAGTGTAAAAAAATTCAGCAAAGCCGATTTTGGTTTTCAAAATAGTTTTGCTGCGTGTCGTAATTTCAGTTTCGTTCATAACGAGAAGTTGAATCACGACAAATGACGCTCAATCCATTCAAAAGGATGATTGAAGTCACTTTTCAGATTTTGCTGAATCCTTTCAGCTTTTATACTGAATCGATTCAGCATATAATTCAACTAATCCAAGGATCAGAAGATTGGTTATATGATCCTACGCACAAAATACAGGTCACCCATATGACACTAGATGAGATTGCCAAACTAGCCGGTGTGTCGAAAACCACAGCCAGTTATGTGATAAATGGCAAGGCGCAGAAATACAGAATCAGTGAGAAGACTCAGCAGAAAGTAATGGCGGTGGTAGACGAGTATAATTACCGTCCAGACCATGCTGCTTCGTCGCTGCGTGCTGGAAATAGCCGTTCATTTGGTTTGATTATTCCTGATCTGGAAAACAGCAGTTACGCGCGTTTAGCAAAGTTGATAGAGCAGAACTCACGTAAAGTCGGCTATCAAATCCTGATTGGTTGTTCTGATGATGACGCTGAAACCGAACGTAAAGTAGCGGAAGCGTTGGTGAGCCGTCGTATTGATGCCTTGCTGGTGGCGAGCTCAATGCCAGACGCCAACGAGTTTTACTTGAAGTTGCAAAACTCGGGCACGCCTGTGATTGCGATTGACCGCCCTTTAGATGATGAACACTTCGCTTGTGTGATCAGTGAAGATTTCGAAGCCGCGTTTGAACTGACGCATTCGATTCTCGATGACAGCATTCACAGCGTTGGTTTGATAGGTGCACTGCCTGATTTAAATATCTCACGCGAGCGTCAGCTAGGTTTTGAAGCAGCAAACAAAGCGCATACTCAACAAACAGGGCTAAAAGAAAATAAGCCTATGGTTGTGGGTTATGGCGAGCACTTTGATAGAGAGTCAGGGCGTGAGATTTTTGAGGGTTGGATTGCCAAGGGCACAGTGCCCGATGCGATTGTGACTATGTCTTACACCTTGTTAGAAGGTGTGCTGGATGTGATGGTTGAAAAGCCAGAGCTGATCAATCAAGTAAAGTTGGCGACCTTCGGTGATAACCGATTATTGGATTTCTTACCCTTTAAGGTTCACTCACTGCCGCAGCAATTCGAAGTGATTGCCGATAGTGCTTTTGCTTTGGCATTAAACGCGTCGGCTAAACGTTACCAAGCGGGTATCGAGCTTGTACCAAGAAGCTTGGTCAAACGAGGCTAGCTTTTGTTTAGTCGTTAGCCAGAGCTTAACCGTTAGTTAGAACCAAGCAATAAGACTAACTCTACGATAGCGACAACGCCGAGCAACAGAGCCAGCACCTTCCAGAACTGAATAGGGTGACGGTTTATCAAAGGCTGCTTGGCTTTGTGCTTCATTAGGTTTTGATTGGGTGTGTAGAGATCTGCTACAAAATCGCCTAAAACCTGATATCGCTCGGTAGGGGATTCTGCACACGCCTTTTGTAAAACCAAATCAATCCAAGCCGGTAAATCCGTTCGTTTTTGTGTCAGCGGTTTGTATTCCCATTGATGATGGCGTGATTGTTTCAAGGATTGCGCGCTCATTTCAGAGTAGGGCAATTCGCCCGTCAGCATTTCATAACCGATCACCGCAATAGAGAACAAATCTGAGCTTGTGGTGGCTGTGTTGTACTTAATACTTTCTGGTGCAATGTAATTCACCGCGCCGAGTGGTGTTGGATCTTTTTCTGTTTGCTCTCCCTCTTCAATCCCTCTTACTAACACCGCACCAAGGTCGATGATCTTGATGTCGCCATCACGCTGAATCATGATGTTTTCTGGTTTTAAGTCTCTATGAACCATGTCGGCTCGTTGCAATACACGAATGCCTTGAGTGATTTTCTCGAGTATCTCACGCACTTGTTCGAGCGAGGGCTTAGGGTTGTCGTACATCCATTGCCTTAGCGTGACACCTTCAACCAATTCGCAAATTTGATATAGGAATTGAGAGTGTTCTGGCGTTGGGTAGACCTTCATGACTTTCTTGTTGTTCAACAAAATGCCAGCCCATTGTTCATTAAAGAAAGCTCTTAGCTGAGCTGGGTCGTCATGGTATTGAACTGAAGGTACTTTGAGGACGAATTCGGTTTGTGTCTCTTTTTGCATCACACGATACACATGACTTCGAGTGCCCGCATACAACACCTCAAGCACCATAAAGTTATCGATACTTTGACCAAGCTTTAACGCTGGTGGAATCGCGCGCTTAGCGAGCTTTTCGTGAAATTCAATTAATGACGGCGTAGGTAAGTGAGTCACTTCGATAATCAAGCAGCTCACGTTGTCTGCGCTATTGTGGCTTAACGCTGTGTTACAGATGGTTTGAGCGGCGTATTCGAAATCCGCACCGGGTTTATCGATGTGTTCTTTAAACGTGTTAGGGGAAACGAACTCATGCACACCATCTGATGTGAGGATAAAGCGGTCATTCTTCTTGATGGGTAAGGTTTGATAGTCAACATTGAGCTGATTATCCATGCCTAATGCTCTAGTTAAGTAATGCTTCTGTCCCATGTTTTTACGAGTGTGGTCACGGGTCAGTTGGCGCAGTTCTCCATCTCTGAGTAAGTAAATACGACTGTCACCCACATGGAATAGATGAGCGGTGTTCGATTTTAGAATCACACTGCTGAAAGTCGAGACTAGGGCATTGTGGTTAACATGCTGCGCGGGGTGAATGTTAGAAACTGATGTATTGAAGAGCCAAGAATTGAGCGAGGTGAGCACTTTCTGCGCCGAACGCTGAATACTCCAACTTTGTGGGGTCGCGTAATAGTCGTCAATAAACTGCATCACACTGGTGTGACTGGCTTTCTGGCCGTGCTTACTGCAACTGGCACCGTCGGCTATGCAGGCAACACTGCCTTTTAGCTCTTGCTCTACGCGAGTCTTCGGGTGTTTTACAATGATGGCGTCTTGGTTTTCATCACGTACGCCTTTATTCGAATAACCACCAAACTTCAAAGTCAGTTGGTTATTGGTTTCTGGCTTGATGACTTGTCCTTGGCTAAATGAAATCGTCATAACTGGTCTTCTTCTTAACTGGTCGTTTTCTCATCTGCTTGAGAGCAAACCTGAGAAAGAACAAAAGCTCTAGCGAATGCAGAGCCTTTGAACGAAGTAACCGAGTGTCGCAAGCCCGGTTACTTCTCCCGATTCAATGAGTGGTTAGCTTGATACGTTAATCAAGGTCACGCTACCGTCGTCGTTTACTTCGGCAATTTGACCGTTGGGCTCTTCCATGAACATCAGAGTAACGAAACCAAGCACTGCTGTTGCAGCAATCACTAAGAAGAAAGTCTGGTAGCTTACGAATGAAAGCACCGTTAGGTAAACTACCGCACCCACATTACCGTAAGCACCTGTCATACCTGCAATCTGGCCTGTCATACGACGCTTAATCAGTGGCACTGTCGCAAACACCGCACCTTCACCCGCTTGTACGAAGAAAGAACACGCCATTGCAGCAACAACCGCTAGCCATACAGGCCATGTGCTGTCTACTTGACCCATTGCAAAGTAACCCACAGCCAAACCTGCTGTTAGGATAAGAAGCGTTGGTTTACGACCGAATTTGTCTGAAATCCAACCGCCACCTGGACGAGACATCAAGTTCATGAAGGCGTATGCCGAAGCCACCATACCTGCAAGAACTGGCGTTAATTCAAAGGTTTCAGAGAAGAACAGAGGCAACATAGAAACTACCGCTAGTTCAGAACCAAAAGTCGCAAAGTACAGAACGTTCAGTACAGCAACTTGCTTAAATTTGTACTGGTGAATCTCTGGCACTTCTTCTTTAAATACGTTCTTGTTTACTTTCCAAACCTGAGACACTTCGTAAACATACAGGGCAGCAAGTACTGCATACACGCCGTAAACCGCTGTGTCTGAAAGCATGCCAATACCTGATGGAGACAGTTTCCAAGCCAGTAGAGCCAGTGCCGCGTACATAGGGATCTTCATGAAGAGTAGAAAGAAAAAGTCACCGTTAGACGTCACTTCCATTGCTGTTACTTGAGCAGGCTTGAAGTAAGTAGAACCTTTTGGTGTGTCGGATACGTTTTTGTAGAACACCACTGAGAACAGTAGGCTCATTACACCTGTGATACCGACCGCATAACGCCAGCCATCTTCGCCACCAAATACTAATGCTAGGGTAGGAAGTGTGAATGCTGCAGCCGCTGAACCAAAGTTACCCCAACCACCGTAGATACCTTCTGCAGTACCTAATTCATTGTGTGGGAACCATTCAGAAACAAGACGAATACCAACCACGAAACCTGCACCGATGAAACCCAGTAGGAAACGAGCGATAGCGGCTTGAATGAAAGAATCAGCCAGTGCGAACATGAAACAAGGGATCGAACAGATCGCCAGTAGCAAGGAGTAAACGAGCCTTGGACCATAGCGGTCGGTGAGCATACCAATGGCGACACGCGCCGGAATGGTTAAGGCAACATTCAAGATAAGAAGGGTTTTGATCTCTTCAGTGGTCAATCCTAGGCTGGTTTTTACCATTTGTAGCAGGGGTGCAAAGTTAAACCACACTACAAACGTGATAAAGAAGGCCATCCAGCTGAGGTGTAAGACCTTCATCTTACCTGTAAACGAAAACAGCGAAAATTTTGAGTTATCCATGTTTTAAATCCTTTAAATATGGAAAGTGTTGAGGGCGTATTGACCTTTTAAGGTTAAATTTTGTTCGAGATAAAAGCGTTTTAATCGCGGCGAGGGAGATGTAGCCTAGCCATTCTAAGTAAATCTTCCTCAACAAAGAGTAAAACGCTTTTAGCCGAACCCTATGGGCAGTGTTTGCTGGTCTTTTCTACTGCGTTATCGGCTTCTCATGTAGGCCACTACACATCAAAGCCTCTGCCTTGTATAAAAACCCAGCAACTCACTGCAAAAATAAGCTTAAAAGGTCAACACGCCCTATCTAGCCGTCCACATGCCAACTCCGTAGCTTGCCTAGACTGTTAATTATAGGCGGCTAAGGCATGTTAATGGGTGAATTTGAAAGTACAACCTTTTAGTTAGTTGCTAACCTGTCGTCAGTTAATCAACTTGCTAACGCTTCGGGTGCTAGGACTTGAATCTGGTTGCCTTGTCGGCGCACTTCAAAGCGGGTTAGGGCATGTTCAGGCTCTTCCAAACAAGCGCCAGTCTCTAGATGGTAATGCTGCTTGTAGAGCGGCGAGGCCACATAGGGTTCTCCACTTAACGAGCCGATAATGCCGCGAGACATAACGTTGGCTTTCCCCACAGGGTCGAAATTCGATAGGCCATAAAGCTTGTCGCTGCGTTTGCAGTAAAAGATGGCGACTTGATGATCAGCTACTTTGGCGCACACACCCGCATTGGGTGACAGTTCCTCTTGCGAGCAAACAGTGGTCCAGTTTTCCATGACAGTCTCCTTGTCAATTTGTTGAGTCTTTGATTTTGTTCAATTTCGTAAAAAAAGAAGGTCGTAAAAATTAAGGTCGTAAAAAAAGAAGGTCGCTAGCAGCATGTTGCCGAGATCGAAGGGGCTGCTAACGACCAAACTGGCTACGAGACTTCCGTAATTTCAATCTGTTCAGTGCTGTTTAACGCTTGGTTACGTTCCGCTTCTTGGTCGGTGTTGACCGAAGGTTTCGGGAAGCGTTGTTCGCGCTCTTTGATGAACGAGAGGCTAGAGTCCATTTCTTCACTGTTGATGTAGTGTTGGAAGCGCTTCATCTTCACTGGATTCTCGATAGTGGTTTTCCACTCACACTGGTAGTTTTCGATGTTGAGCGCGATGTCGGCTTCTAGCTCAGCAGCGACATTGAGTTTGTCTTCAATCACTACCTCTTTGAGATATTCCAAGCCACCTTCTAAGTTTTCCATCCAAACAGAAGTACGTTGCAGGCGGTCGGCTGTACGTGTGTAGAACATCAACACGCGGTCGATGTATTGAATTAGGGTTTGTTCGTCCAGGTCGGTCGCGAATAGGTCGGCGTGACGTGGGCGCATGCCGCCATTACCACATACATAAAGGTTCCAACCTTTGTCAGTCGCGATAACGCCGATGTCTTTTGATTGCGCTTCAGCACACTCACGAGTACAGCCCGATACAGCGAATTTGATCTTGTGTGGTGAACGCAAGCCCTTGTAGCGATTCTCTAGCTTAATCGCGAGGCCAACACTGTCGTTGACGCCGTAGCGACACCAAGTGCTGCCCACACAAGACTTCACCGTACGAACCGATTTACCGTAGGCGTGACCGGTTTCAAAGCCCGCATCAATTAGCTTTTTCCAAATGGCTGGCAGTTCATTGAGTTGTGCGCCAAACAGGTCGACACGCTGACCGCCAGTGATCTTGGTGTAAAGGTCGTATTCTTTTGCTACTTCACCCAGCACGATCAGTTTGTCTGGCGTGATTTCACCGCCTGCAATACGTGGAACTACAGAGTAGGTGCCGTCTTTTTGCATATTGCCAAGGTAGATGTCGTTGGTGTCTTGCAGCTCGATGTGTTCATCTTTCAGGATGTAATCGTTCCAGTAAGAGGCGAGAATCGAACCCACCGCAGGCTTACACACGGTACAACCTAGGCCTTGACCATGAGATTCAAGCAGCTCGTCGAAGGTTTTGATTTTGTTGACGCGGATAATGTCGGTCAGCTCTTGGCGAGAATAAGCAAAGTGCTCACAGATATCGTTAGAGACTTCCACCCCCAAGTTGCTCAGTTCGCTGTCGAGCACTTGTTTTGCAAGGGCAGAACAACCACCACAACCTGTAGACGCGTTGGTTGTCTCTTTCAATGCAGACATTGTGGTACAACCCGCCGACACCGCTTCTTTGATATCGCCTTTGGTCACATCGAAACATGAACAAATCACGGCACTGTCTGGTAGGGCTTCGACACCCATTGCGCTGCCTGAGTCGTCAGCAAGGTTTGGAAGAATCAGTACAGATGGGTTCTCTGGCAGAGGCATATCGTTTTGCTTGATTTGCAGTAGTGAACCATACGCGTCTGCGTCACCGACTAACACGGCACCGACGATCTTCTTACCATCAGCAGAGACAATCAAACGCTTATAAACTTGTTCAATTTCATCGTTGTAGGTGTAAGACTGAGCGCCTTCGGTTTTGCCGTGCACTTCACCAATACTGGCAACGTCTACACCCAGTAACTTGAGCTTGGTGCTCATGTCGGCACCGGTAAAGCTACTCTCATCTTCACCATTAGAAAGGATATGGCTAGCCGCCACCTTTGCCATTGAATAGCCCGGAGCCACTAAGCCAAAGATCTTGTTGTTCCACAGGGCACACTCACCAATCGCGTATACGTTGTCTAGGTTGGTTTGGCAGTTGTCGTCAATCACGATGCCGCCACGTTCACCAATGGCGATGTCAGAGCTACGAGCCAGCGCATCTTGCGGGCGAATACCTGCCGAGAACACGATCATATCGGTTTCTAGATGTGTGCCATCAGCAAAGTTCATGCGGTAGCGAGACGTTTCACCCGCCACAATTTCAGAGGTCGCTTTCTCGGTGTGAACTTGCACACCCAAGTCTTCAATTTTGCGTCTTAGTAGGGCACCGCCACCATCATCCAGTTGAACCGCCATCAGGCGAGGAGCAAACTCAACTACATGAGTTTCTAATCCGAGGTTCTTAACCGCGTTCGCCGCTTCTAAACCCAGTAAACCACCACCAATAACCACGCCCGATTGACTCTGTTTACCCGATAGCTCAATCGCATCGAGATCTTCAATCGTACGGTACACATGACAGTGTTCCTGATCGTTACCCGGAATCGGTGGCACAAACGGGAATGAACCCGTTGCAAGAATCAGCTTGTCGTAGCTTTCAACGTGGCCGCTGTCGGTAATAACCGTTTGATTTGCTGTATCAAGTTCAGTGACTTGTGCGTTAATCAGATACTTAACGCCGTTTTCTTGGTAGTAGGCTTCACTCGTTAAAGCCAAATCGTCGGCTGTCTTACCGTTGAAGTAGGCCGTAAGTTGAACACGGTCGTAGGCAAGGCGCGATTCCTCACTGAAGGTAATAACTTCATATTGGTCTGAATCAGCTTGAATGATGTTGTCGATAAATTTGTGGCCAACCATGCCATTACCAACGACGACAATCTTTTGTTTGCTCATAGTAAATTCCTTTTTTGCTGGCTTCCTAGCGTTTCTAAAACTGCCCACTCTCTGGTGGATAATGTGCTGTTCTTCCAATGAACTGAAAACTGTAAATTTTGAGTTGTTGGTAAATAGGGCAGCAAGTAGGGTGCCAGATAAAAATAGATATCGAGAAAAATAAAAATAACATTTTAAATCAGTAGTTTAATTAAATTACAAATGGCTCAATTACCCCTAAAGTGGTAGATTTAAAAAGGAGAATATTTATGAAAATGAGCCTTTGTGGTGCAAAATTGATCAACATGGTGCAAAAATCTCAATATTTCGCTAGTTACATTTAATTAACATTGTTTTTTGTAAGTGATTTTATTTTAAGTCTTTGTAAATAATGGTTATTTTTCTTGTTGTGGAAAGGTGTAAATAGTGGCGTGCAAATTGCTGTAATTAAAAAGACAAAATTCATAGCTGAGCAAGCGTCATAAACGAAGCTCTGTTCGCTAGATGAGAAACATAAGAACATTGCACGAGGGAAGAGTGATGAGTTCAAACAAGGATTGGATTAAATCAACGTGTGCTTACTGTGGCGTAGGTTGTGGCATTGAAGTGAGGCCCACTTCTTCGGGGAAACTGGAAGTGCGTGGCGATAAAGACCACCCATCGAATTATGGCAAGCTGTGTACTAAGGGCGCAGCGTTGGGCGACACCGTAACGCCAATCGGGCGTTTAACTCAGCCGATGCAGCGAGTCGAGAACGAACAACAGCAATTGCCTTGGGGCGAGGCTTCACAATTGGTGGCAGATAAGTTCGCCCAAGCGATTAAAGAACATGGGCCAGATTCAGTCGCTTTCTATGTATCTGGTCAATTGCTGACTGAAGACTACTATGTCGCCAACAAACTGATGAAAGGTTTTATTGGTAGCGCCAACATCGACAGTAACTCTCGCCTTTGCATGGCATCGAGTGTGGTTGGGCATAAACGCGCGTTCGGCACCGACACCGTTCCTGTCTGTTATGAAGATTTAGAACAAGCAGAAGTCGTCGTTATTACTGGCTCAAACCTCGCTTGGTGTCACCCTGTGCTATTCCAAAGGTTAAGAGCGGCCAAACAAGCCAACCCTGCATTAAAAGTGATCGTGATTGACCCACGTTATACCGATACCTGTGAAATTGCCGATATGCACTTGGCGTTGGAGTCAGGCTCAGATGTGGCACTGTTTAATGGTTTGTTAGCCTACTTAGATGACAACGACCAGCTCGATGCTGACTACATTGAACATCACACCCAAGGTTTTACCGAAGCTATTCGATCCGCAACTCATTACCGTTATACCGAGTCTGGCTGGGGCGACAAAAGCGTTCCCGAACTAACAGGGCTTAAAGAGCAACAACTCGAACAGTTCTACAAGCTGTTTGCTTCTAATGAGAAAGTGCTCACCATCTATTCCCAAGGCGTAAACCAATCCACACAAGGGTGCGACAAGGTAAACGCCATTATTAATTGCCATTTAGCGACCGGAAAAATCGGTAAACCGGGCATGGGGCCTTTCTCAGTAACAGGCCAGCCAAACGCAATGGGTGGGCGAGAGGTGGGTGGCCTAGCCAATACCTTAGCGGCTCACTTTGAATTTGGTGATCCGCAATCACACCAAACCGTCAGCGAGTTTTGGCAAACCGACAGCTTAGCGACTCACGCAGGCTTAAAAGCCATCGACCTATTTGATGCGATGAACGATGGCAAGATAAAAGCCGTGTGGATCATGGCAACCAACCCAGTCGTGAGTTTGCCTGATAGCGAAAAAATCAAAACCGCATTAGAGAAGTGCCCGTTTGTGGTGGTGTCGGATTGTATTGCTGATACCGAAACCACACGCTTGGCCGATGTGGTGCTGCCCGCGCAAGGGTGGAGCGAAAAGTCGGGCACCGTAACCAACTCTGAGCGCCGAATCTCGCGCCAACGCCGCGTATTACCAAGCCCTGGGGAAGCCAAACCTGATTGGTGGATTTTAAAAGAAGTTGCGCAAAAAATGGGATTCAAAGAGCAGTTTGATTACCGCCATGAAGGCGAGATCTTCAAAGAGTATTGTGAGATGACCGCGCTTGGTAATGAAACAGGTAAAGCGCGTGATTTATGCTTAATCGGGCTTACTCAGTTAGATGAGAAAGGATATGGAGAACTCACTCCACAGCAATGGCCAGTACTTGAATATCAACCAGAAATCATTGAACAGCGCATGTTTACCGATGGCGAGTTCTTTACTGAATCTGGCAAAGCGCAGTTTATCGCGGTTGAGCACGACAAGCCGATTGCCGATACCAGTGTCGAATTCCCGCTTATCATGAACACAGGCCGAATCCGAGACCAATGGCACACAATGAGCCGAACGGGCTTGGCTGCGGTTTTAGGTGAACACACACCAGAACCCTTTGTCGCCATGCATCCAGATACGGTTGCAGAGCTTGGCTTAGATGAATTTGGGCTAGATGCCTTCAACCACGCGACTATTAATCCGGTGGTGAAAGTACGAAGTGCACAAGGTGAGTGCCAAGCACGCTTAGTGGTAACCAAAGAGATGCGCCGCGAACAAGTTTTCATGCCTATCCACTGGAACGCCCCGACCGCCAAAGACAGCAAACCATGTGACCTGATTTTGCCTCATACCGATGCGGCATCAGGCCAGCCAGAATTCAAACACACACCTGTTGTCGTAGAGCCGTGTGGTTATCGCAGTGAAGCCGCATTGGTCAGCGACAAGGTGATGGATTGCAGCGGCTTTGATTATTGGGTACGTCAAAGAGTGGAGGGCGGTTTTCTGTATCGTATCTCTTCATCTAAGAACCCAATGGAGTTGGTGATTCAACTCGCCAACACCCTCGATGCCTTACCAGAGCCAAACGCGGAGGCAATCAAATCACTCCATTATCACGGCAATAAATCATTCAAGAACTATGGTTCTGCCAAGTTAGATCAATTTGGTGTAAAGCAAGCATTCGTAGTGAACAGTAAGCTAGACCATCAAAGCATCGACTGGCTGGTGGAATGCCTAACCCGAGAAGCCGATGAAGAGTTTGAAGCCGAGTTTTTGAGTACCATGGCGAAGTAGCCGACTACCTCTAATCTATTAATACTTAAAGTTAAGCGCCGACAATCACGTCGGCGTTTTTGTTTTTAAGTATGCGAACTGATTGATTGAACGACAAATACCCCATAATGACCGTTGGCCTCTTTGGATCTGGTTTTGGCGGTTGGTATCCTCTGCCAACATCCCTCATGAACTGCCTACTCAAGCCATCAATAACCATGAAGCGTCAGCACCTGCACCAAATACGTCTTCAAAATCTGACATAACCCCGCCTTAAATTCCCTTCACCTTATTAAGCGCTTCCTTAAAGCACATGCCGACATCGCAAAGCTTCGCGACTTCTTGTTGTTGCTCTAGGGTTAGTGACAGCAGGCCTAGACCTAGCTCTTCGCTGATATTACTTTTCATTTATTGTCCCCTTGGCTTGCTCTAACAGTCCCATTAGTACAGTCGCAGTTTTGGTGTCATCTTTATCGAGAGCTTCTTTGATTTGCTTCTTAAGGACGGCTACTTGCTCTTCGTTTGCTTCCGACACGCTCTCGCGAACGGTCTGCCTAATGCTTTCTTCTTTGGCAATTTTCGCCACCAATCGCTCTTCAGACTTTTCTTTTATAGCCTGCTTTTGGTCAGAGATAACACTAGCAGCTTTTGGGGCTGCAAGGTTCTTTACAAACCAGATAGAGAGAAAGAAGGCGAACACTGCAAGAGTCGTAAATGTGCCTATCATCATGTTGTATTGGTTCACCTTGGATTGACTCGCTTCTCTGGCTAACTTCTCTGAAAGCTTCAGGGACTCATTAAAGTCTAAAAGCCTAACATCGTGTGATTTAAACTCAGTTGGCACATCGATGCCCTTTATGTGTGAGGTTGTGATTTTCACTGGGGCGTGAGCGCCTGAAGCCGCCATGGATGCCACAATTTTTCGCATTTCGTAGGGATATGTTTCGGAATTGGAGCTAACCGAATAATCGCCAAAGTAGAGCGAGGCGCTATTCTGGATAAGTCCTCTTCTCACTCCCTCGGCAGGCTCGCCCGTGTAGTGCATTGCCAAGGTTGATGTGCATCCTAGAACCTTATGCATCACTCCTTTATCGTCAATTCGGCAAGTGCTCCACAGCGAAGCGCTAGCATCCCCGACTTCCCAACTGGTTGAGCCGCTAACCGCTCCTGTCACCGGCAGGTCTACCGGATTTTTAGCCAAGACCTGACTAGAAAACAATACACCTAGCGATGCCGCTAATAACAACTTGCTCATATTTACCTTCTTCGTTCGGATGTTATTGTTGCGCGATCCAATCACGCATATCAGCGACAGCAGTAATGTCTCGTTCAGCGGCAGCTTGGTGTGATGCGAGTGCTACATTGCCCAGCATCAAGTTCCAGAACGGACTGGACGATGCCCTGTGGGTGTAGTGTTCGCCAAGCGGGTCTTCACACAGCTCAAAATGGTCAAACGATGAGAACAAGCGACACTGTAACGGTCTGTACTTGTACGCCTTGCACGTAGCTGTGCGAGCATCAAGCAAAGAACAATGTGCGATCTCTGTTGGTCTATTCGAGCCCACGCTGCTTTTCGCGCTCCAATCAATATCAAGGTCTATACCGGCTTTTGCCACGATGTCGATATTTCGATAGCGGTCGCCTCGACAGGAATGCCAGTACAGCAATGAGCGCACCCTTTTGCGCATACTGATCTTGGGTAAACCTCTTCTTGCATGTAGAGGTCAGCAACGGAATAGACTCGACTAAGAAACTTATCTGTATCTACATCCTTTCCATTTAGCGAGTGAACCCAATCGTTGAGTTTTCTCATTTCCTTTTGGACGTTGCGCTTAATCGTTCTTCGGTTGAAGTTCTCAATCCTTCTTTGCGCTTGCTCTGGCTCTAAGAACTTGGTCGGTATCTCATCGCGCTTGTTTACCTTTCTCAAAAAACTAATCCTCGTAGTGACCGTAGGCTGCATTTAACGTGTTATCAGTGGTAAATGATGTCTCATTCGATTTAGATAAAAGCCCATGGTTAACACCGTGCTTTATCAGTGAGCTTCTTAGAATGTCGTTCTCGCCTTTTAAGGACGTTAGCTCTTGTTCCAACTCAGAACGAACTCGGTTAGTTGCATTGTCTATCGATTTCGCTTTCTCTCTGTAAGCTTTGTTCGTTTCTTCTCGCTCGTTGATTAACGCTTTGACTAGCTCAACGACAAAGCCACGGTTAATTCTGTTTAAGGGGTTGCTGATGTAGTCGATGGCTTCCTGATCTCTTTCGTACTCGATGAGGTCTAACAATTCTTTTGCTGGATTACTTTTCATGACTTTCCTTTTTGGGTGTCTCCACCCAAATACCTTTTAGTTCTTCGCCTGTTAGAACGTTGCCTGTGCTGTTTCCGTTCGGTGCGGGGTATGGTGTGTCTAGCCATTGGTCAATAATTGCTTGGTCTTCTTTGGATAGTTTTCTTGGCTCTTCGTCTGTTAGAACGTCATTGGGTGTCTTACTAAAGGGCTGCTGAGTCCAGATGTTTATGAGTGGCTTGGACTTAGCTTCCTCGGATAGCTTTGTTGGTTCAGTAATCACTGAGTTAATTACTGACTGCGATGGCTTCTTGAAGGTCATTGTCTTCTTAGCTTCAGTTTGCTGTGCAGCTTTCTGTGCCTCAATACTGCGTTCAAACTCTTCTGACCAAGTTTCTAAGCGTTTCTTTCGTGTCTTAGCTTTATGAACTGAGTCAGCCGCCCAAGAGTCTAGGTTGTGGTTCGCAGCTCGTAGCAATGTCTTGATGTAGCCAAAGAAGCCTTTGGGTTTGTGCTCGTTCCTGAAGCTCTTCGACTCGAAGCGTTCGTGATACTCCTTCTTGCCACCTGATGCGATGTTTAGACCAATGTTGGCATGTGGGCGTAGTGTGGCTTCAAATCTGTAAGCTTTGTCTTCAGTGTCGAACTCTTTGAACACGTACATGGTGATGTCGTCTTTGTGTTCTTCAAAGTAGTCCTGCAGTTTGTAGTTGATGTGACCCTTCATTGCTAGTGATGTGAAGTGCTGCATCTTCCTGCGGTTGAAGTCGTTCGTCACGCCTACATAGCCAACGTCTATGTTGTCTACGTCTGATGTGGTAAACGTAGTGCTTCATGGTGCTTCTCTGTCGTGTAGCATTGTGACGAACGTTAGACCTGCGAGTTGTGAGAGACAAACCCAATGGCTTTTGCTGATCTGCTTTTCTGATGTTTCTTTTAGCCAGTAGTTAAGAGTTCGGTTTCGTTCCGAGCTCATGCCTAAGAATGCACAGATGTCTGCTTTTGTGTAGCCGCGCTTGATGATGATGTCCACCACATCGTTTAGGACCGCTTTTGATGGCAGCTCGAAGTCCGGATGTTGTGGTGGAAGAAAACAGGGCAGCTCCTTGTCTATACCGTTAGCTTTGCCGAATACCTTGAACATGATGTGACTGTTCGCTTCGGTCTTACTCTTCTCTATGAACTTCACCATCTTTTCTTGATAGTGGTGATCTGTAAGTTGAGCTATCGACACTTCAATACTGTCTAACATGGTAATTCTCCTTGAACATGTGAATGCGGGAACAAAAGTACCAGTTAGGACTGAAAATGGTTCTTAATGAACCTTTTGGATGATAAATGAGAAAAAAAGGGCTGTTTTTTATATTTTTTTGGGATGTTTCTGGGGGAGGTAAGTGCCAGGTTTTCTTTATCGTATCTCATCATCTAAGAACCCAATGGAGTTGGTGATTCTGCTCGCCAACACACTCGATGCCTTACCAGAACCAAACGCGGAGGCAATCAAATCACTCCATTACCACGGCAATAAATCATTCAAGAACTACGGTTCAGCCAAGTTGGATCAGTTTGGTGTAAAGCAAGCCTTTGTCGTGAACAGTAAGCTCGACCATCAAAGCATCGATTGGCTGGTGGGATGTCTCACCCGAGAAGCTGATGAAGAATTCGAAGCCGAGTTTTTGAGTACATTGGCGAAGTAGCTGGCAACCTCTAACCCATTAATACTTAAAGTTAAGCGCCGACAATTGAGTCGGCGTTTTTCTTTTTAAGTATGCGATACCGATTGATTAAATAACAAGTTTCACATATCATTCTACGACTTGGTATGTCGTTCTGTAATATTTAGGTAGAGGTAAGTTGATGTCTAAATTAGCCAAAGCAAGAAAACCGGCCTTATCTCATACACTGGCGAATTCAGCGCTGCTTAGGAGTGACCATGTATAACCAAGGCGACCTGTGCCCACGCTGCGGCTTAATCATCATGCTGCCCACAGATATTGAACCCAAATGCCTAGGATGCGGCGAAGACATCAACCAACAAGATGACGACTAACTCACACATTGAGTCACTTTCTACATTTTGCGGAGACTATATGGAATTTTTCTGCTTTTCATCATGTTTGATAAAGAAGTAATCAGGTAAGGTTCTGTTATTAAATAGGTTATTAGACAGAGCCTGAAAGTTATAGATTACTAGGCAGAATTGTTTCAGGGACAAAATGCAGAATTATTCTGTCTAATATAGCTGTTAGTTTTTTCAGAGGTAACGATGAACTTTAAGCAATTCGAGAAAAATATAAATCCGAACAAAAATGGTCACCTCAATGCTGTAAAGCAGATTAGCGTATATTATGTTTACACAGGACGTAATGCTTGGCATTCGACATATAGCGCGACATATACCAGTCGCTGTATGCACCCAAACTTGCAATCAGCCAAGGACTATTGTGAAAACGAACGAGTTCAAGGTACAGTTTTCCATATACTCAAGCTTCCTGCTTTAGCCTTCTATACAAAATATCGAACCTTGATAGTTACTGAAATCAACTCAAATAGTCCTTTATCAAGATTTAGCTTAGAAAAGTTTCTTACTAAGCAGACAGTTCAAAAAAATGAAGTTGGAAAACTAGCTTGGACAACTGATATTAATACACTAGTAGATAGTTTTGACATTTGCTGTGGTTCATGGGAGGTCCCTTCCAAGTCGAGGCATTCAGTCTTAATGTTTGATGGAACCTCAGTGAAGCTAGAGGTATCTAGATCTAATGACCTTGAACACTACCGTTCTCGTTCAGTTGGCGGTGGTTATTACCTACAGTGGTCAGAGCTTGAATCAAATATAGTCAGGGACGGAGTTCGAAAAGTTGAAAGGCTTTTCGTGCCAAAGAAAAAAACTAACAAAGCGTTTAAGGCAGATTCGCAACGCTTGGCAGTTTCGGTTTGAATCAGCATTGGTGTTTACGGCACAATATTTTAGGTAGGTGGTCGCGTTGCTCACTACTTAACGCGGCTACATGGATTCCCCCGGTTGTCAAACATCCGCTAAACTTATGTTGATGGGTTTTGGACTGCCGCTCTACATTCGGCCTACTTATCGACGATTCGCATACGTCGTGGCCCTGATGACTTGCGCGACTGCGGTGCCTTATTCGTTAGATGACATCTAGTGTGTCCGCCGCATTAACAGGCTCTCCGCAAGTGGTCTTAACCTATCTCCATCATTAGCGTCTGCAATGACCCGGTGGGTTTAACTCTTTATGCTGCTTAAGTTTTTACTTAGGCAGCATAGTTTTCATATTCTGTTTGATTGTGTAAAAGCGACCATATAATTCGTGCGTTCTTCGCGGCAAGTGCCACTATTGCTCGGTTCATTCCTCTTCGTTCCAGAACGCCTCTGCACCACTGACTTAACTTATCTTGCTTGTCGCCAAGGTTGGCAATCACGGTCCTTGCGCCGTGAACTAATAGTGTTCGTAAGTATTTGTCGCCGTGTTTGGTTATCCGACCTAACCGAGGTATTCCTCCTGTGGAATATTGCTTTGGTACTAGTCCTAGCCAAGCAGAGAAGTCACGGCTTTTATCAAATTGAGAACCATTGCCTATCGAAGCAAGTATCGCAGTAGCGGTTTGCGGCCCAATACCTCGAATTTTCATCACTCGTTGAACATTAGCGCTGACCTTAGCAAAAGAGTCAAAGACTTGCTCTGTATCGGAGATACGTTGATTCAATTCACCAAGGTGGTGATAAGCATCGGCAATCACCGTTCTTGCAAGGTGTGGCAGTTCATTTTCTGCGTCTTCGAGCATTAAGGGAACGTGTTTCATTAACGAAGAGCGGCCAACAGGAATGATCAACCCGAATTCAGAGAGTAGGGCACGCATGCGATTCATAAGCGCGGTGCGCTCACGAACCCAATGCTCTCTCATTCTATGTACCGATAGGATGGCTTGTTGCTCGGGGGATTTTACGGGTACAAAGCGAGTTGATGGACGCTGAACAGCTTCGCATATGGCAACAGCATCATTAAGGTCGTTCTTTCCCTTAGTTCGATAAGGAACTACGTATTTAACGGCCATAATACGGGCGTCGTGACCCAGTTTATTGAGTGTTCTTGCCCAATAATGTGCACCACCACACGCTTCAACGCCTATACGCATGAGTGGCATATTTGCTATTGTAGTCAGTAGTTTAGAGCGGGTTACTGACCTATGAAGTATGACCTTACCATTTTGGTCTACGGCATGAAGACTAAAGTGGTTTTTAGCTAGGTCGATACCGCAGAAATAAGAATAATCAGACATGGTGCCTCCGATGCATTTAAGTACCACATAAGTGTGGCAGATCCTCGGTAGGGGGAATCCATGTCATTCGTTAAGTGTTTCTATTGTAAGGAGGTAATAATTGAGCGGAGTTGAGCTAGTAAATGATTTGCGTGAGAAACTTCTGAAAGCAGGCTACCCAGAAGAAGCAATCAGGGTTGAATACGCAAATCCGTACAATAATAGTGAGTATAGTTTTGTAGACTTAGCAGTTATTGATCCCGCAAGTGGTGGAGTTTTGGCGGTTTTTGAAGTTAAAAAGTCTCGGCAAAAATCACCTTCGTTACTTAACAAGGCGTCGCAGCAAATTCTTGCATATTCGAAGTATTTCCAAAGTAACACTCAGTGTTTTATTTATGCGGATGAAGCAGGGAAAAAAACCTTAGCGGTAGTTAATTTGGGTAGCAAAACACTAACCGTTTTGAAAGAAATTCCGAGTTTCGATTCATTACGTAATACCAACATTGCACAAGAGCGGACTGCTAAGAAACGAGAGTCAAAAAAGGTAATAGATTCGTTTGTTGTAACCTGTTATTCATTGGCAATTTGTGTCGCCATAATCTTAGTTCTCGACCTTATTGGAGTCTATTCATTCAGCTCACAGCAATTAACACTGCTAGCTGTTGTCGGCGCTTTATTTATTATCCCTCATGCAGCCAAAATCAAAATACTAGGCTTAGAGTTTGAAAGGCACCATGAGGCCAATGATAAAAACACTTAACAAACTGTTAAAGAGTGATTCGCAACGCGTGGCATTTTCACTATGCGTTGGCTTTAGTGTTTAAGGTGGTACGCAGTGGCTTCAGTATTGCGTTGCTCACACCTTCACAGGGCGTTATAAGGCAATTGGAGTATCGAGTATGTATAAGAAAATCCCGAGTCTGCCGATAGCAGAGGGGAACGCACTAGGCATTGTTTTGGATGCTTGTATTAAGCAGTACGACAAAGTTTTTGACACTGCGCCATTCAAATCATTTGCCGTGTATTCGGATTACTCAGGAAAGACTAATGGCAAATATCATATTTATAGCTTTCTTTTCACTCCGTTGGACTTTGTAGGGAACTACTATGCAGCAGTAGAAAAGTCGCGCATGGTACGGGGTTTAAAACGTGGTGAGTTATCATTCAAAAAAATGGGGCATAATCCTAAAATGCTTGCAGTAGCTCAAGACGCTTTGCGTCATTCGAATAATCTGTTGCCAGGTTTGCTTGTGAATGTAGTCGTAGATAAAAAGATAAATACGCTATTTTCAGAAGACCAAAGGGGAAGCAAAAATTATTTGAAGCAATCGCTAGAGGATGGTGGTTTCCTTCATTTACCTAAACAAAGTATTGAAACAGCGCTGCGTATTGCCCATATATTTTCTTTTTTGACGGCATCGGTGTTACCAAGCGATAAGCCGATTTTCTGGATGTCAGACAATGAAGATGATTTCTATCCATCAGGAAATGAAAAAATCCGAAAGGACTTTCTAAAGTTATTAGATAGGGTATTACCACTCTATATGTCCAGTGGATACGATTTTATTAATTTTTGTACTCAAGGTGCTGTAGATGTTAAGTGGCATCGTGAATTGGTTAGTCTAGTTGATCTTAGTGCGGCGGGACTAAATGATATCATGACTTGTAATGTACTAAAGCAGCCAATCGCAGCTAAGTCAGAAGTGATCGGCAAGTGGCTTTCTTTAGAGCAAGGGCTTGGTTTACAGAAAATGAACCTTTATATATCTATGTCTGACAGTGGTATCCATAGTGGCAAGGTTGATATTGGGTTTAATGGTGATAAATCAGATATGGTGAAACTTGCCTTATAACAAACGTTTAAAAATCAAGCAAACCAAATAGGGCGCCATTTACGGCGCCCTTTGTGTTAGTTGGAAACGCTGTAAGTGTCGTAGTCACGCAATAAGAAGAGTGCGACACAAGCTGCGAACATTGGCCAAGAGGCAAAGAACAGTAGGTTGTTGAACGGGTCCATGTATTTAGCGAAAGAAGCAAAGGTGGAACCTGCATGCAGGACCAAAACCGCACCGTAGGTGTACTTCTTCCACATGCCTACAACGAACGCGCCTAAAAAGCCAAGCTGAGCAACACCCAGCGCCATCATCGCATTCACCGACATGTCGATGCCGTAGAAGCCTGATAGCACCTTAACTGCGTGTTCAGGCACTAAAATCTTATCTAAGCCCCAGAACAAGAAGACGATAAAAATGCCGATTCTCAGCAGCAGTAGGCTGGTCGCCAGTTTGGTTTGAAGTGTCTTTTCCATGATATTCCTTTTATGCACTCAAGATGCGATGAAGTTAAATGTCCATCAAAGGAGACCCATGGCTGTTGGTTTTTCTTTCGCGGTTTTTCAACGCCTTATGTAACAAGGAGTGTCTGGTTGAATCGCTTGTGATTGATCGCCTAAATGGCGACGTGAGTATGGCTTGTTTGCTAAAATAAGGTGGGTGCGATGGCCCTAACACGCCTAACCCGTTCGGTTAGGCAGTTGCGGAGCATAAGCCATCATCATGCGCTGAGCCTGATGCTCATTCACTAAGATGCGGTTGATGAGTTTTTGCAGTTGTTCGATGTCTGGCAGTTGCTGATACCTTACTTGTTTCTCCAGGGTAAGGGCTTGGTGAGAGAGCATTTTTAACCCAAGGTTCAAAGACATCCCTTTAATGGAATGCAGGGTTTGCCTTAGTGACTTGATGTTATGTTGCATGTAGTTCTCGATGAGCTGGTCTATCGACTCCGCAAGCTCTCTGGATGTGGACTCTAGCAGTATGATCAACTCATGGTGGTTCTCTTTGAACGATTGAATGACTTCAGATTGGCTTATCTCTTCTTCAGTCAGGCTCAGCTTTTCAATCGGTTCACGGTGAAGCTCTATCACGTTGCTGTTTAGGTCTAAGGTATTGTCGCTGCTGGCTTGCTTTGGAAGGCGTGATGAGAACTGCTGCAGCGCATCAAAGAAGCTTTCTTGCTGCAAAGGTTTAGTTAAAACGTGGTCTGCGCCAGCTTCAATAAAGCTGTCATGTGCCTCACGGAACACGTCGGCGGTATACGCAAAGATCAACGTCCCTAAACCAAGCTGTTGCCTAATAAACTGTGTTGCCTCAATCCCGTTCATTTCAGGCATGTGATTATCCATTAAGATCAGATCATACTTAGCCGTTTTGAGGTATTCCGTTGCGATTCTTCCGTTTTCAGCTAGCTCGACATGGTAGCCGAGGTTTTCACAAAAGCCTTTTGCCACAATCGCGTTAATTCGGTTGTCTTCCACCAGAAGCACATTCAATGGTGTATTGAACGGTTCTGCTGTGCTCAGTAGGTTGGGATGTATGTCGGTTGCTTGGCGTTCTTGCCACATGATGGGAAGCGACACTTTGAATTTAGTGCCCAACCCAACAGCGCTGTTTAGCGTTATTTTGCCTTCCATCAATTCGACAAGCTTCTTAACAATCGCAAGGCCAAGCCCAGTACCGCCAAACTTTCTGGTGGTTGATGCGTCTGCTTGCTCGAACGAGTTAAAGATGTGCTGGTGCTTATCTTGTGGAATGCCGACGCCAGTGTCCGTGACTGTCAATAATAGTTCGTTCATGGGTTGGTTAAGCTCGGCTTGAATCAACACATGGCCTTCGTTGGTGAACTTGGTTGCGTTACCGCCTAGGTTAAACAAGATTTGGCGTAATCGTGCACAGTCTCCAACAATGTCGATGTTATTAGGCACTTCGTTCTCCACAATCAAGCGGATACTTTTTTCATCTGCCATTGGCTTGATTGCACTACAAACCGGTTTGATGACTTGTTCAAAGTTAAACGGCGCTATGTCCAATTCGAGCTTGTTCTCTTCAACTTTAGAGAAGTCTAGAATGTCATTGAGTATGGTCATGAGGTGCTGACCCGAATCGAGGATGACGTTGATGTTCTCTTTGGTGGATGGCTCTTTGGTTTGAGAAGCGATGATTTGCGAGATACCGAGCACGCCATTCATTGGGGTACGTATTTCATGGCTCATGGTTGAAAGAAACTCGCTTTTTGCCTTGGCTGCCGCTTCGGCTTTTTTACGTTCCGCAATGAGCTCCTGATTGGATGCTTCCATCTGGTTGTTACTTCTTATTAGGTTGGTCGCCATTTTGTGGAAGCTATAGGTAAGCTGCGCTACCTCGTCTTTACCATTCATTGAAGGGTTACGTTCTAAGGTTGAAGCGACTTGTTTCAAATGACCTGCCGACACTTGGTTTGCAGCATTGAGAAGAAGGTGAATACGTTTATTGATTCTGTTTGACGACCATGCAACAACAAGCAGCGAAATAAACGCTGAAAATAGTGTTCCAAGAAACAGTACATAAGTGGTTTGGCTTGCGGAATTTTCGGACTTTTCGACTCGAACCTGAATGAGTTTCTGTTCAATTTCTATGAACACGGCTATTTCGCTGCGAATCTCATCAATGATTTTTTTTCCGATTTGTTTTTGAGTCAGCTCAATGACGTTCTGCATTGTGGTGTTGCCATTACCAACGAGGCTACGTTGAGCGATTTCTTTTTCTCCGGCTTCTGCTAACCATGCTTCGTGAAGATCATCTATGCGCTTTAGTCGTTCAACTTGGGGTGGGTTATCACTGACTTGATCACTCAAGGTACTGATTTTTTGATTCCACACATCAAGTGCAAGATCGTAAGGCTCTAGGAAGACAGGATCTCCGGTAATCAGGTATCCACGTTGGCCTGTTTCCATATCAATCGCTAGGTTAAGGAGTTCTTGAGCGCGAGCAATGGCCTTGTGGGTGTGGACCACCCAGTGATTATCTTTGACGATGGACTGTGTGTTTTGATGGACAGAAAACGTGACGAGAACCATTAACGCAATAGGGGTGGAAAAACTGACTAATAACTTCCATTGTAGGGATATATCATCAAACCAACTCGAAAACATAAAGACACGCATTCCACACACTAAAAACCTATTGTTAGTGTAGGTCAGATTGTTGGGTGTACAAATGCATAGTGTGCGGTTGGGTATAGTAGTTAACTAAAAGTAGAGCTAGGGCACTAAAAACAGGGCTCTAGCTCTATTGATTTGAGGCTTTCGGCAAACATAAATGATACACAATGTATCGACTGCGCTTAGGCTACTCTAACGCTGTAGCCGAAGGCGATGACGCAGGAAAACCAAGGCTAGATTCTACATGTTGCTGCCTGAGCAAGCTTATTGTCAGGTTGATTGGCATCGGCTTATAAAAGTAGAAGCCTTGGATATAATCGACGCCCAGTTTAGACAAGATGTTCACTTGGGATTCGTACTCAACACCTTCAACGATGACTTGCATGCCTAAGGTTTGTGACAACTGAAGCATGGACTCCAACAAAGGGATACCAAAGCTTGATTCGTCTGAAATGTTCTTCACAAACACACGGTCGATCTTGAGAATACTGAACGGAAATTGTCTCACAAAATCCAAGCCCGCATAGCCAGTACCAAAGTCGTCAATCGCGACTCTCACGCCTAAATCAGAAAGCTTGGTTAAGTTGTTTTTGATCTTCACCATATCCGCATCAGAGCATTCGCCATCTTCCGTCACTTCAAAAACCACTTGTTTGAGAATATCTGGATTCTTTTTGTAGATACTGATGACTTTGTTGGCGAAGTTACTATTAGAGACAACGTTTCGGCTGATATTGACGCTGATGTATTTTGACTCAAACAGTTCGCGGTGATTCTTCATTGTGTACAGCACTTCACGCAACACAAAGTAGGTTAGGTCTTCAATCAACCCTAAGCTTTCAGCAAGAGGGATGAAGATGGCAGGGGATACATTGCCTTCAATAGGGTCGTTCCATCTGAGCAGCGACTCACAGCCCACAATTTCAGTCGTGTTTCGGTTAACAATAGGTTGCATGTGAACATGTAGGTGTTTGTTTTTGAGTGCGCTAGACAGCGAGTATTCTAAGCTGCGTTGGCTCTGTTTTTTATGCTTGAGAGAAAGAAGAATTATGGTGGTAATTCCAGCCATCAAAAAGCCAAACCACAAGTAGCTTAACAAGAAGTGCAGATAATACTGATAGCCAATGTATGAGGTGATGGTTAACGGGTAAATGTTCGATTGTATTCGTACTTTGGCAATGGATGCGTCGATATGAGAAGGGTGGATATCTCTTTTGATCACCTCGACTTTGGCCTGAATGCCATGGTTGTGAAGGTTCGCTTCTACAATGTCATAGATAAAGTGCGGCGGAATCATTAGGCTCACCCCGGCATCTTCCTTATTCGAGAAAATAAGCATGATGGATTGCACTTGGGTGATGGCCGAATTGGAATACGATAGGGTGGTCAAATTCGGATCGTCGTTGAGTCTTTCTCTGATAGTGCTGTAAAGGCGAAACGAGACTTCGCCATCGGTAGTCGAGCAGTAAAAACGGTTTTGTTTATTGAATACGGCGGCTTCTTTTACCCAATCGGCATCAAAAACGTTTTGTCTTAGCTCTCTAACAATTGCATCGCAAGATTGTTCTGGGGTGATACCGGACAAAAAACGGTCGAACCTTGATTGGATGCCTTCAAGTCGTGTTTCGACGAGCTTTGATGTGTCTTGGGTTAAATTCTGGTAGTGAGACGGTGTAAACGGGATAAGCAATGCCATAGAGAAGAAGAAAGAAATGGCAAAGTAGAACGAAGTCTTGGCAAAATGTTGGTACTTGATATCCATAGTTGGAGAAGCGTTACCGATTGGGTGAGCATTCAATTTAATTTATAAATTTAACGATTACGTAGCAATAGTAATAATAAATATTGTGAATACGCGCATGAATTATTGATAAAGATAATATGTTTTCCATTTTTACCAGCGAAATCTTAATGTTATCTCGTTTTTTCTTGGTTGGGTTGGTGATATTTGGCATTATTCATACGTATAACAAGCGCTTATATCCCGATAAATTTTGATGTTATTTACTCAAAAGATCGAAAGAGATTTAAATATTGAGCCATGTTTAATCTAATTAGCTGATATGGTCACAAGTTAAACAAGGTTATAAGGAAATGTCATCGAACCATTCACGAGTGACAATATTTAAGGTGTTTATGAAAAGATTGATATCAGTAATCGCATTCGCTTTGCTATCTGGTTCTGTATTAGCAGATGAACAGGCTGTCGATTGCGAGAATGCGATGAATACTATAGAAATTAACCACTGTGCGTCGATTGAGTTGGAAGCCGCAACGGCGGAGCTTGGCCAATACCTTGAAGCGAGCTTTGAGCACAACGCTTATGATGAGGAGTTGGTGAGTTCCATAAAGATCGCTCAAAAAAGTTGGCAAACGTACATGACCGCTCATTGTGATTCTGTGTATACCCAGTGGCGCGATGGCTCTATTCGTGGCTTGATGGCGCTTTCTTGCAAAACCAAACTCACCAAGCAAAGAACACATGAGGTGTGGGAAAATTTCTTAACCTATATGGATAGCACGCCGCCCGTTTTGCCAGAGCCAAAATAGAAAGAATTAGGATCGAAAAGGGCAAGGTTGTTTAACCTTGCCCTTTGTTGTTTTGGCCTGTTTCAGCTATCTGTTGCTAGGAACTGTAGCTGGGGACTTTAAATGGCTTTTACACTGCTTCGTTCTACTAGGGTCGGCTCTAACTCGACGACCTGTGGGTATGCGTCTGGTGTTTGTAATCGACTCAACAGTGTATCAACGGCTGCTTTACCCAAACGGTGTTTTGGCTGGTGGACAGTGCTTAACGCAGGTGTCATGTATTTCGACAGGTGGATGTCATCGTAGCCAATGATAGATAGGTCATTCGGAATCGAAGTGCCATCTTGCGCCGCTGCATGAATCACGCCCATTGCCATCATGTCATTACTCACAAACAGTGCGCTAGGCATTCCACCACGCGCTTTTAGTGTTTGGTAAGAATCAAAACCGCCATCGCATTCGAAGTTAGATTCTACAATCCAGTTTGGGTTGATCTCTAAATTCGCTTCTTCCATCGCTTGCTTGAAACCTTGGTAACGAGACGACGCTTGATTGCGATGAAGCGGGCCTGTAATACAACCAATCTGAGAGTGCCCGTTATCTATCAAGTGCTTGGTCGCCATGTAGCCGCCTTGATGCGAGTTGTCTTGGATCTTATCGCTCGCAAACAACATTGGGCCCCAATCCATCACCACTACAGGCAGTTCTGGGTAGCGCTCGAACACATCGATATGTTCGCCTTCAAGGGTAGAACACATCAGCATTAAGCCATCGACACGCTTTTGCAGCAAAGTATCGATGGATGATTTCATGCGCTCGCTGTCGCCTTCGGTGTTGCACAAGATAAGGTTGTAGCCTTTTTCGTAGCAACGACGCTCAACACCTTTCACTACTTCACCAAAGAATGGGTTGGTAGAGGTGGTAACTAGCATTCCCAAGGTTTTGGTTTGCTTCATTTTCAAGCTGCGAGCCAATGCTGAAGGCGCGTAGTTCAACTCTTTAGCCGCATTGTTAACACGCTCAGCTATCTCTTCACTGACAAAACGTGACTTGTTGATCACATGGCTCACGGTAGAAGTCGAAACCTTTGCGAGCCGAGCGATGTCTTTCATTGTTGCCATAAAAAATCCTTGTGGGAGTAACTTGCCACATTGCGCGATATTCTGCCCGAAAACAGGGGCTTATGTTTAGTTATTTGTTGTTACATAACTTAATTAAGCTCAATCTATTAGGCAGACAGTTGCTCTGCTAAAAACGCATCGGTTTCTGCTCGGCTTGGAATTGATGTTTGAGCGCCAAAACGAGTCACTGAAATTGCTGCTGCAGCATGAGCAAACTTAATTGCGCGTTCTAATGGCATGTCCTCAAGTAAGCCCGTCACTAATGCGCCGTTGAAGGTATCACCCGCAGCGGTGGTATCTGTCGCTTCAACTCGGAAGCCGGCGATTAACTCACCTTCACCGTTTTTACTTACCCAAACCCCCTTCGCGCCAAGTGTGATCATCACCGTCTCGATGCCTTTAGCGTGCAGAGCCAAAGCTGCCTGATGAGCAGATGCGCTGTCGGTTACGGTTACGCCTGTCAGTACTTCTGCTTCGGTCTCGTTTGGTGTGATCACATCAACATAAGCTAGTAAGGTATCCGATAGTGGGCGAGCAGGGGCAGGGTTTAGAATCACGCGAGTTCCACTCTCTTTTGCGGTTTTCGCTGCGTACTCAATGCCTTCAATTGGCGTTTCAAGTTGAGTCAGCAGGTATTTGGCTTCGCGAATCTTCTCTAGATGTGGCTCAATTTGGTCGCAAGTCAGTTTGTTATTAGCTTCTGCAGAAAGACAAATGCTGTTTTCGCCCGTTGCGGATACTTGGATCATCGCAATGCCAGTTGGCGTGTTGTCTGCGACGATAACGCCGTCGATGTTGATGCCGTCTTTAGCGAAGTCTTGACGAATGTTGATGCCGAACGGGTCGTCGCCAACACAGGCGATGAAGCCGATATCTGCATTTAATCGCGCAGCCGCGACTGCTTGGTTTGCGCCTTTACCGCCAGGGATGACCTGATAGTTACCGCCAATCAAGGTTTCACCCGGACGAGGGAACGAAGGAACTTGCAGTACGTGGTCAGCGTTAACGCTACCTAAAACAATCAGTTGAGTCATGATACGAGCCTTATGATATATCGTATTTGAAAATGCATGGGTCTTTCTCATTACGTTAATTCTCGTTACGTAAATTGCTCGCCTTGTTAGCGGCTTATGAGAAACAGCGATGCACTGTCGGGTTTTGCTTTTTTTGAGTCAGTGAGCTAATGAGTTAAGCAAAGCAGGGGATAGGGGACCCCTGCTTTATATCGCGTTACCTAGTAACTATTATTTAGCGATGATTTTTAGAGGTACTGGTACGTACTCATCGACTGTTTCGCCTTTCAGTACTTTGTCTGCCATTTCGATACCTAGAGAACCGATTAGGTCAGGTTGTTGTGCAACTGTAGCGCCAAGCAGGCCGCGGTTAACTGCTGCGATGCCGTCGTCTGTGCCATCAAAGCCAACAATCATTACTTCTTTACCTGAAGCTTGAACTGCGCGAAGTGCACCTAGTGCCATTTCATCGTTCTGCGCGAATACTGCTTGTACATCTGGGTTAGCTGCAAGCAAGTTTTCCATTACGTTCAGACCTTTAGTACGATCGAAATCAGCAGGTTGGCTTGCAAGAAGCTCAAGGTCGCTGCCGTTTACTGCGTTCATGAAGCCTTCACCACGTTCACGAGCTGCAGACGTACCAGCAATACCTTCAAGTTGGATTACTTTCGCTTTCTCGCCTACTTTTTCCATGATGAAGTGACCCGCCATTTCACCACCGATTACGTTATCAGAAGCGATGTGGCTCACTACGTCACCACGGCTTGCGCCACGGTCTAGTGTTAGTACTGGGATGTTTGAACGGTTAGCCATGCGAATTGCGTTAGACACAGCATCTGAATCGGTTGGGTTGATCAGGATTGCCTTAACACCACGAATGGTTAGATCTTCAATGTTCGACAGCTCTTTGCTTGGGTCGTTTTGAGAATCCAGAACGATAAGCTTGTAGCCTAGCTCTTCAGCTTTTGCTTCTGCGCCATCTTTCATGGTTACAAAGAATGGGTTGTTCAATGTAGACAGAACGATTGCCATTGTATCTTGCGCCTGTGCAGACACAGATACTGTTGTAGAAAGAAGAGCAGCAGAAATAAGAGTCGCTAATTTTTTCATGGTGTAAGTCCTTTGTGTAGGGTGAGCTAAGAGGTGAGTCCTAGCTCGTTGTTACATTATTTATAGATTCTAATATTTAAAGGTAAAACAGGGTGTTACTTGTATTAACCTAGAGTGTGAATAGGTTTTATTTGTTTTTGTTGTCGACCAATACTGCCAGAAGAATAACCACTGCTTTTGCAATCATCTGGTAGTAAGAAGATACGTCTAATAGGTTTAGGGCGTTGTTTAGGAAGCCGATAATCAATGCACCAATCAATGTGCCCATGATGCGGCCACGACCGCCGGCTAAGCTTGTGCCGCCAAGAACCACGGCTGCGATTGCGTCTAGCTCATAACCCATACCTGCGGTTGGTTGAGCTGATGACAAACGAGAAGCCACGATGATGCCGGCTACCGCTGCTAGCAGACCACAGATTGCGTAAACGCCGATTTTTACTTTGTCTACGTCGATGCCTGATAGGCGAGTTGCTGATTCGTTGCCACCCAGTGCGTAAACGTAACGACCAAAGCGTGTGTGGTTAAGTAGGTACCATACCGCTGCGAATACCACGACCATGATCCATACTGGAACTGGGATGCCCATTGCGTAGCCTGTACCGAACCAAGCGAACGCGTCTGCTGTGTCTGTGAAGCCTGTTGAGATAGGACGACCATCGGTGTAAACCATGGTTACGCCGCGAAGTAGTGTCATGGTAACAAGCGTTGCGATGAAGGCTTGAACCTTACCTTTGGCGATAATCACACCACTGATAGCACCTAATGCTGCACCAGCTACAAGAGCGGTTGGTACTGCGATCATGACTGGGATTTCCATGCCAATCATGCTGGCAGCGAATGCACCACAAAGCGCCAGTACAGAACCAACACTCAAGTCGATACCCGCGGTTAAGATAACTAGCGTCATGCCCACAGCGATGATTGCGTTAACCGAGGTTTGTCGCAGAATGTTCAGGATGTTGTCGACAGTAAAGAAGTTCGGATTTAAGAAAGAAACGACAACAATCAGGAAGATCAAAGCAATCAATGACTTTTGATCAATCAGCCACTCTTTGCTGATTAACGGTTTCTTCTTTGGCGCTTCAGTTTCAGTTGTTTTGCTCATGGTTTTAGTACTCATGCTGCGTCCTCGTTGATCTTTTTACCGACCGCACACGCCAGTAATAATTCTTGGTTTGCTTCTTTAGCATCAAATTCACCGCTTACACGGCCTTCATGCATCACCATGATGCGGTCACTCATTCCTAACACTTCTGGCATTTCAGATGAGACCAAAATAATGCTCATGCCGTCGGCTTTAAATTTATTAATGAGTTGGTAAATTTCTTTCTTAGCACCGACATCGACACCACGGGTTGGCTCGTCGAGAATCAGTACTTTTGGTTTGGTCATCAAGCCTTTAGCGATAGCCACTTTCTGTTGGTTACCACCAGAAAGGTTGCCGATGATTTGCTCGCGAGTAGGGGTCTTGATGTTGAACAACTTGATGAAGTCATCAACCGCAATCACTTCGTCTTTGTGTTGGATTTGGCCGTTCTTAGTCAGTAGATCCAGTGAACAAAGAGACATGTTCTCTTTCACTGAAAGTCCAAGCACTAAGCCATCGCCTTTACGGTCTTCAGAAATGTAAGCAATGCCATTCGCTAGGCCATCTTTTGGGCTTACCGGATTAATGGTTTTGTTTTCTAGGTTGATAACGCCGCGTTCACTCGGAAGGGCACCGTAAATCACTTTCATCAGTTCAGTACGACCAGCGCCCATCAGCCCAGAGACACCAAGGATTTCACCGCGTTTTAGAGTAAAGCTCACGTCATGAACACCAGAGCCGGTAAGGCCAATCACTTCAAGGCAGGTTTCACCGTGGCTCTGGCCGATACGTGGATATTGTTCGTCCAATTTACGGCCAACCATCATTTCGATTAGGCCATCTTCATCGGTGTCTTTTACTTCACATTGACCAATGAATTTACCGTCACGCAGTACCGTGATGTCGTCACAAATCTCAAAGATCTCTTTCAAACGGTGAGAGATGTAAACGATGCCGCAGCCTTCATCACGCAGTTCGTTAATTACTTTAAACAAAGACTCAGTTTCAGTATCGGTTAGCGCATCCGTCGGCTCATCCATGATGATGACCTTAGACTCAAACGATAGGGCTTTCGCGATCTCTACCATTTGTTGCTCACCAAGACTTAGCTGGCCTAGAGGTGTTTTAGAGCTGTGTTTAACGTTAAGGCGTTTAAGTAGCTTGTCTGCTTCTTGGTACATCTCGTTCCACAAGATGCGACCCATCGTGCCTGTGATTTCACGACCTAAGAAGATGTTCTCGGCGATGGTTAAGTCAGGGATTAGGTTCAATTCTTGGTGAATGATACTAATGCCTGCTTGTTGAGAATCACGAGGCCCTTTGAATGCAGCAGGCTTTCCTTGGTAGGCGATAGTACCGCCATCCAAGTGATAAATACCTGTCAGCACTTTCATGAGGGTTGATTTACCTGCACCGTTTTCGCCCATTAACGCCATTACGCGTCCTGGGTAAACGTTGAGGCTTGCCTTATCCAGTGCTTTCACACCAGGGAAGGCTTTCTCAATTGAGCTAAGTTCTAAAATGGCTTGAGTCATGTCGGTTCCTTTACTCGGGGCCAGTTGTATTTGATTGTTCTGTATATGTATTGCTTTGGTTCAGTGATGACACTGAGCTGTCGTTGCGTTTTGCTTAAGTTAAAAGGTTACGCCAGCTTGGAAAATAACATTCGCGTAAGGCGTGCATTCGCCAGTACGAATCACAGCGCGGCTTTCATGCGTACGCTCTTTGAATTCTTCATGAGTGATGTAAGTAATCGAAAGCGGTTTGCCACAACGTGCTTCTTCCGTTTTGATTTGATCAATCAGCGCTGCGTGATGTTCAGGGCTGACTTTCGCAAATTCTTCTGCAATCACAACGCCTTCGATTTGAGATTCATCAAGCATGGTCTTCACTGTTTGAGCGAAGCTCGGCACACCGTGAGTCAAAGCAAGATCAATACGAGTTACATGATCCGGAATCGGCAAGCCTGCGTCACAAATCGTGATTTCATCTGTGTGGCCAAGAGTCGCCACTAGGTAAGAGAGTTCAGAGTTTATTAGAGTACTTTTTTTCATATCACGACCTATCGAAAAATAACGTTTGATGGGTTGAGAACAACTCAAGAAAAAGCCATCGAAACGTTTCGATAGTGATAATAGTGTCTGATTTATCATTTGCACTATTCACCTTCTTAGAGTGTGATAACGATCATCGAAACGTTTCGATGGGGTGTTTTTTGGTGATCTCAGTCACCGACATTGATTGCATAAATACGAACAAAACTGAGGGCTACAAGGTGTATTCGTCGAACATCAGATTGAATTGAAAGAGGGGATGGTTGTGATGCGTTACTCGCACAGTGTTGTTTGAATCTGGCGTTTTCTAATCCCCAATTCTAGCTAATTAAGTGGGCTCAACCGCTAACGCATAGCCAAACTTGTTGATAGTAACTATTTGGATGTTTGGTGTTCTCAATCGCGCAAAGACATTACGAAGGTTATAAACCACATTAGCCAGAGCATGAGGTGACGAGAGTTCTCCGCCCCAGCAGATATCTACGATGTGTTCTCTCGAAATGGGTTTTCCTACATTCTCTAGCAGTAAGCAGAGCACCGCCAAAAGGTGAGGGCGCAACATTATTTTGTTCCCCTGTGAGTTAGTGATAGTTCGAGCGTCGATATCAAGGGTTAAGCCGTTGAGGTTTATGGTGTGGGTCATCGTGTTTCTGTTCGTCTTATTCTAAATGGTGGAGGTTGATTAGGTCGTTCGTTAGGTGTGCTAGTAATTCAAAGCGCGCGGATTATGCGAAATAACACCACTCTTGAAAGTAAGCGTTCGTAAGTCCGCGCGAATAAAATCTAAAAATGGGATGGTTTGAAAATTGAGTGGAAGGTTTTCTCTAGAAAGGGCGTGTTTTTATTTCTTTATTATTCATGTGTTTATTTGGTTATTACTGATTGTGTTGTTTGAAGTGACAAAGTGATTACATTTTTATTTATTTTTTTGTTTTCTGTGAGCTTAACCTGCTTGCGAATTCGGCGGGGTGTCGGATAACTCTAACAAGATTGTGCAGCAGAGGAAGGCGTAACAATCTTGATTTGTAATAAGTAAGGTCAAGCAGTAATGAACAACAAATTTATTCTAAGCATCGCGATGATGTCAGCATTTGCAGCAAACAATGTAATGGCAGCAGACAGTGGTTTCTACCTAGGCGGCGCAATCGGTACATCTGGCATTGATGATGGTGGGTTAACTGACACGATCAATGAGCCTATTACTTTTAAAGCCGAAGACAATACTTACCGATTAATTGCTGGTTACAAATTTAACCGCATTGTTTCGATTGAAGCTCAATACACAGATTTTGGTGATATAGCCCTAAAAACGAAATCTGGTAATAAGGTTTTCACTTGGACACCTCAAATCTTTTCGGTAACGGCTAACCTTGGTTACACGTTTGATAATGGCATTCGTCCATTTGGCACTATCGGTCTATCGACCATCGATCTAGACATGAAGTTTGCTGATGGCTCTGGCCCTTCAGGGGATGGTTTTGATGATACAGGAGATGGTATCCGTATGGGCGTTGGTGTTGAATATACGCCACCTACGATGTCTTCGTTGAGCTTTCGCCTAGCATACGAAGCCGATGCTTTTGATATCGAAGATTACGAAAACGGACACAAGACAGAAGATACTGTTGTACTGGATTCTTTCTACCTAGGTGCAATGTACACATTCTAAGTTTCACACTTTGCTAAGCGGTAAATCGGTTTCTAAATGGGGCGTCGGTTGGCTCAACCCGTTTGGCTAAAGTGGAAAGCCGCAGTTATTAACCGCGGCTTTTTTAATGCTTATCGCTGGTGAATCTCGATTGAGAGCGTCATCGAATTGCTATGCTTCACGAATATGCGCGGTAACAGAGACGACGGCATGGTCAGTACTGAATTGGTCGTGTTCGAAACTTGGATTGATCAGGTGATGGTCTAACACTGTGTAGCGAGAGATCTCCATTAAGCTCGATGAGTTCTGGCAGTCAAATTCGTTCGACATTAAAATGTAATCCAGAACAGAACCTGAAGCACCGTAGTAATGGGTTGGTTTACGTTGTTCGAGCAAGTCTTCTTCATGCAGCTGATGGTATAAGTCCCAACTGTCTCTTAATCGGAAGTGCGATAACCAATGTCTGCTTGTTTCATCTCGATTCAATGAATAGCTCAACAGCCCTTTGAACTCATCGTTGAATAGAGGCTTGTTAAAATCGCCCATCAACACAACAGGTTGATCTGTCTGGTAGCGTTGATTGGTGATGTATTGATGCAGCATTTGAGCTTCTAGGCCACGTTGAACACTCGATAACCAAGAGCCTAGTTGTTCCTGATGAAGCTTAACCAAGGTTTCGCTTTGTGGCTTTTTATCTGCTGAGCTGTCACTGGATTCTTGCGGTTCAGTTTTGGGTTCGGTTGGACGTTGCGATTTGAAGTGGACAACATAACAGTCGGTCGAACCTAAATGGGGTAATGTAATGGTCGCGTGAACAGGCGTTCGGTTGAATGAAAATTTGTCGTCAAGGTGGAAGGCTGAAAGTAGCTCTGAATCCGGTGTCACTGGCTGCACATTTTCAATCGGGTAACGCGATGCGATACCAACGACGGGGGAGGTGTACAGGTAATCATCTTCAACATGTGCGCTATCGACCACCGCAAAGTATGGATAACCCATTTCCTTCATTAATTGCTCTAAAGATTCAGGGCTAAAGATCTCTTGAAAGCCAATCACATCACAATCGGATGAGCGGATCGCTTCAGCTATCCAGCCTTGCTTCTTTTGCCACTCCTCGAAGCTGTAGATGTTCTCAAAATCATAATAAGCATTCGGTGGTTCGAGGTAATTCAAAAGATTGAACGTTGAGAATGTTATTTGGTTTGGTTTATTCAAAGTGTCATTCCATTTAGACCTAGGCTGCAAGGATACTCTAGTGAAAGTATAGTTTGTTGATTATTTAGAACCTAAATTTCACTTTTGAAGCGAATCAAAGGGAATCTAAGCCGTGGAGGCTTGTGTCATTCAGGCTAGATCAATCTTAGTGGTTCTGCTTTAACCCGTACTTTCCAACGTCACCAAGCTAATCAACTCAATCAAAGGAACCAAAGCTAACTGCAACCTATAACTTCGAGCGGTGACGAGTAATTTGTAAATAAACCGTCAGAGATGAAGTGCTGATGGTTTTATTAGTTATTACATGATGTTAGATTTGAACCTATACTTGTTTTAACGGTGTGCATTCAAAGCCGATTAATCAAGTTGAATATCGAATTCATAACATTTGAAGGGAGAGTCAAATGGGAACAGTTTTCCGAAGCAAAGCCTCGCAGCGCACTCAGTATTTCAGGTTAAATTTAACTTCATGTGCAGTCATGCTGCCGCTTATTGCTCTATACCCCTCCGTTACACACGCCTCTGATACCGAATCCACTCCTGCCGTCACCGTTATTGAAACCACTCAACTGGTTGGTTTTGGTGAAGCGAAATATCCAGTCGATTTCACTCACTTTGATTACGTTAATCCTGATGCGCCAAAACTAGGTAAAGTGACCTACGGCAGCATTGGCACCTACGATAGCTTTAATCGATTCGGTTCTCGCGGCGTTGCGGCAAGTTACACGGGTGAAATTTACGATACCTTGATGTTTTCTCCGAGCGACGAGATTGATGCGTATTATCCATTAATCGCCTCAAAGGTTCGCTACGCCAGTGATTTCACTTGGATGGAAATCGATATCAATCCAAAAGCTAAGTTTAATGATGGCGAGCCTATTACGGCTCATGATGTGGCATTCACCTTTAATAAGTTTTCAACCGAGGGTGTGCCTCAATACCGTGTCTATTACAAAGAAATTAAGTCAGTCACCGCGGTTTCTGATCTAGTGGTTCGTATTGAGATGGAGAAGCCAAACCGCGAGAAGTTGTTTAGCTTTGCCCAAAGCACTCGCGTACTGCCAGAACATTATTGGAAAGACAAGAAGCTGTCTGAACCTCTAAGTGAGCCGCCTGTAGGCAGTGGTCCTTATAAGATCATCAGCTATAAATCAGGTCAAAGCGTGACTTACGGTTTAGATGAAAACTACTGGGCTGCCGACCTGCCTGTAAACGTCGGTCGTAATAATTTCAAGGAAGTGCAATACGATTACTACCGTGACGACACGGTAATGCTAGAAGCCTTTAAAGCAGGGGAGTTCGACCTTCGAACGGAAAACTCGGCTAAGTTCTGGGCAAACTCTTACACAGGCGCGAACTTCGACAAAGGCTACATCATCAAAGAAGAGATCAACCATGAGAAGCCAGAAACGACTCAAGGTTTTGTCTTCAACATTCAATCTCCTGTGTTCTCAGATCCAAAGGTTCGTGAAGCGTTAACCTACGCGATGGACTTTGAATGGATGAACAAGAACATGTTCTATGGACAGTACAAGCGTACTCGTAGTTACTTCCAAAACACCGACTATGAAGCGAAAGGCTTGCCAAGCGAAGCTGAAGTAGCGTTACTGTCTCAGTACAAAGATCAAATTTCACCACGAGTGTTTACGGAAGAGTTCCAACCACCAGTCACCGATGGTAGCGGTCGTATTCGTAGCCAAATGCGTACAGCTTTCAAATTGCTGAAAGAGGCGGGTTGGGTGCTGAAAGACAAAGTCATGACCAACGAAAAGACCGGCAAGCCGCTGTCATTTGAGTTGTTGATTTACAGCCCGACGACGGAACGTATTGCAACGCCTGTTCAGAAGAACTTGAAGCGCATGGGTATCGAGATGAAGATCCGTACCATCGATACGACTCAGTACATCAAGCGTCTTCGTGACCGAGATTTCGACATGGTCTCTTCGTCATTTTCTGCAAACCCTTATCCTAGCCCGAACTTAATGATTGTTTGGAACTCTAACTACATTGATTCTACTTACAATACTGCAGGTGTGATGGATCCAGTGGTTGACGCGTTAACAGAACAAATCGCGAGTAATCAACAGAACCCAGAAAAGCTTCTGACTTTAGGTCGTTCACTAGACCGAGTATTGCAATGGAATTTCTACAACATTCCTCAATGGCACGTTGGTGAATATCGCGTGGCAATGTGGGACAAGTTTGAGCGTCCAGATGTATTACCTAAATATGACTTAGGTATCGATACATGGTGGATTTCAGAAGAGAAGGCAGCTCTGCTTCCTGAAAAACGTCGCTAGGAGTTAGTTAGCATGGCCGCGTATATATTTCGGCGTTTACTGTTGGTGATCCCCACGCTGTGGGCGATCATCACCATCAACTTTTTCATCATTCAGATTGCGCCTGGTGGCCCGGTAGAACAAGCCGTTGCTCAATTAGAAGGGCATAACTCTGGCATCATGGAGCGTTTTTCTGGTGGTGGACAAGAAGTTGATTTAAGCGAAAGTGATCAAGCATCTGCCAGTGGTTATAAAGGCTCACGCGGGCTTGATCCTGAAGTGGTTGAAGAGATCAAAAAGCAGTTTGGTTTTGATAAACCGATTCACGTTCGCTATTTTGATATGTTGAAAAATTACGCGACCTTTAACTTTGGTGAAAGCCTGTTTAAGGGCGGTAACGTGATTGATTTAATCATCGAGCGTTTACCTGTCTCCATCTCCTTGGGGTTGTGGAGTACGCTAATCATCTATGTGATTTCGATACCCTTAGGCATTATGAAGGCGATACATCACGGCTCTCGCTTTGATATTTGGTCGAGTGCGGTGGTGATTGTCGGCTACGCGGTGCCGGGCTTCCTGTTTGCGATCATCCTAATTATTTTGTTCGCGAGTGGTAACTACTTCAGTTGGTTCCCATTGCGTGGCTTGGTGTCGAGTAATTTTGATCAGCTTAATTGGTATCAGCAAATTGGAGACTACTTCTGGCACTTGGCGTTACCTATTTTTGCTATGGTCATCGGCGGCTTTGCCACATTGAGCATGCTGACCAAAAACTCCTTCCTTGATGAAATCAATAAGCAATATGTGGTGACCGCGAGAGCGAAAGGCTTGGACGAGAGCAGCATTCTCTACAAGCACGTTTTCCGTAACGCTATGCTGATCATTATTGCGGGTTTCCCAAGCGCATTTATTAGTATTTTCTTCACGGGTTCTATGTTGATTGAAGTGATGTTTTCACTCGAAGGCATTGGGCTGCTTGGCTTTGAATCGACCATTCAACGTGACTATCCCGTGGTGTTCAGTTCTCTCTATATCATGACCTTGCTTGGCTTGGTGCTGAGCATTATCTCCGACCTGACGTATACCTGGGTTGATCCTCGAATTGATTTTGAAGCGCGTTAATGGCGAACGAATAACAAGGTATTGATAATAAATGTTTAACAACCCTTTAGCTGAAGCTCGTTGGTTACGTTTTAAAGCAAACAAGCGTGGTTTTATCTCTCTTTGGATATTTACCATCTTGTTTGGCTTGAGCCTGTTCGCTGAAATCATTGCCAACGATAAGCCACTCTTAGTTTCTTACGATAATCAGTGGTTTGTGCCTGTTATCAATGAATATGCTGAGACAGAGTTTGGTGGCGAGTTTGAAACTGAAGCCGACTACAAAGATCCGTATGTTATTGAACTCATTGAAGAGAGCGGTTACATCGTGTGGCCAATCATTCCGTTTAGCTACGACACTATAAACTTCGATATTTCAGGTGCGGTGCCATCGGAACCCGATTCGGTGAACTGGCTAGGAACCGATGATAAAGGGCGAGATGTATTAGCTCGTATCATTTATGGCTTCCGTATTTCCGTTCTATTTGGTTTTATTCTGACGATTGTATCGAGTGTGATCGGTGTCGTCGTCGGGGCAACACAAGGGTACTACGGTGGCTGGGTTGATCTATTCGGACAGCGCTTCATTGAAGTCTGGTCTGGTATGCCAACTCTGTTCCTGTTGATTATTTTGTCGAGTTTTATTGAGCCGAATTTCTGGTGGTTGCTAGGGATTATGGTGCTGTTCAGTTGGATGAGTTTAGTAGGCATCGTGCGAGCGGAATTTTTACGCTGCCGAAACTTCGATTATGTGCGCGCCGCGCAGGCCATGGGTGTTGATGATAAACGCATTATGCTTCGTCACATGCTGCCCAACGCTATGGTTGCATCATTAACCATGATGCCGTTTATTCTTTCTGGCTCGGTGACCACATTAACCTCATTAGATTTCTTGGGCTTTGGTCTTCCTGCGGGTTCGCCTTCATTAGGTGAACTGTTGGCGCAAGGTAAAGCGAACTTACAAGCGCCTTGGCTTGGTATCTCTGCTTTCGTTGTGCTTTCACTGATGCTTACGTTACTTGTCTTCGTTGGTGAAGCTGTACGTGATGCCTTCGACCCACATCAACAGAAGTAAGGATAGGTTATGACTTCAAATACAACGCCTGCTTCTCCAGTTTTGACGATAGATAAGCTGTCTGTAGGTTTCGGGCGAAGAAACTCGATAGAACAAGTGACACAAGATGTCTCTTTAGAAATATACAAAGGTGAAACGCTCGCGCTAGTGGGTGAGAGTGGTTCTGGTAAATCGGTCACGGCTAATTCGATTTTAAAGCTGTTACCAAAAGGTTCATCTCATTACTTAAACGGTAAGATCAATTTCTCTGGCACCGATATTCTGAGTTGTTCTGAAAGACAGCTGCGTGGGATTCGTGGTGGCCGTATCGGCATGATCTTCCAAGAGCCTATGGTTTCCCTAAACCCGCTTCATCGAATTGGCAAACAGCTTGTTGAAACCCTCGCGATTCACCGAGGTATGCGAACCAACAAAGCGCAAGCTTTGGCTATTGAGTGGCTTTCTAAGGTTGGGATTCGATACCCTGAGCAAAAGATTTCAGCGTACCCACATGAGTTATCTGGTGGTGAACGTCAACGTGTAATGATCGCGATGGCACTTATCAATGAACCAGAGTTGCTAATTGCTGATGAGCCGACAACTGCATTGGATGTTTCGGTACAGGCGCAGATCCTCGACCTGCTGAAAGATCTGCAACAAGAGCTCGGTATGGCGATGCTTTTCATTACTCATGACTTAAGTATTGTTCGTAAAATTGCTGACAGAGTCGCGGTAATGAAAGACGGTCGCCTTGTTGAAAGCAACGACTGTAAAACGCTGTTTAACGCGCCTGCTCACCCTTACACTCAGAAACTCATCAACTCCGATCCAAAAGGTTTACCTGTTCCCGTATCACCAGAAAGTAAACCTCTGCTTGATGTAAACCAACTGCGTGTTTGGTTCCCGATTACGGGCGGTTTGTTCAAGCGAACCATTTCGCATGTTAAAGCCGTCACGGATATGGAGTTCACCTTGAAGAAAGGGCACTCTATCGGCCTAGTCGGTGAGAGTGGCTCGGGTAAATCAACAACGGGTATGGCAATTTTGAAGCTGGTGGAGAGTGAAGGCTCGATAACTTATTCGAGCGAACAGCTTCAAGGGTTAAACCGTCAACAGATGCTGCCGTTTCGAAGCCGTATGCAAGTTGTCTTTCAAGACCCGTTCTCGGCATTGAACCCAAGGATGTCGGTCGCGCAAGTAATTGGTGAGGGTTTGTTAGTGCATCAACAATTGGATGACACAGAACTAGACCAACGCATCTGTGATGTTATGAAAGAAGTCGACCTAGACCCTGAAACTCGTCACCGTTACCCGAATGAGTTTTCAGGCGGGCAAAGGCAGCGTATCGCGATTGCTCGTGCTTTGATTCTGAAGCCAGAGTTTATCTTGTTAGATGAACCGACGTCGTCACTCGACAGAACCGTTCAAGCGCAAGTGCTGGATCTACTGAAGTCACTCCAAGAAAAGTACGATCTGACGTATCTATTCATCAGCCATGATTTGAATGTCGTGAAGTCCCTATGTCATTACACCATCGTGATGAAAGCCGGTGAGGTGATAGAGAAGGGCGATACTGAAACTTTGTTTGGTAATCCGCAGCATGAGTACACCAAGCAGTTGGTTAGCCTCTCGAATGTCGGTGGAGCTTTATAATGCAGGGAGTTTGTTTAAAACAAATGGGCTCTGGTTGAATTCAACATGGTCATTTACTTGTTTTACGATTACACTGCGCCCAATATTTCAGAAGTACATATTTAGGTAGAGGTCACCATGGACCAAGAACATTACGAAGACGCTGATTACGAAGGTTACGAGCACGGTGAAGAAGGCGAAGAGATTGAAATCGAAGCCATTGGTATCGATGTTTCTTCTCAGCCAATCGAGCTCTACAAAGTGTTTAAGATTGCTAACCTAGTAAGCGGTGGCGGTGAAGCTAAGCACATTATTTCGGAAGGCTACGTAGCGGTAAATGGTGAGCTAGAAACGCGTAAGCGCCGCAAGATGTACGATGGTGACTTTTTCGAATTCAACCAAGAATACTATGTAGTGGTGTGTGATCAGCCAGTACAAGAAGAATCAGAAAAGCCGAAAAAGAAAGAAGCGCCTAAACAAAATAACAAGGCGAAGAAAGGCCAATCTAAAAAAGGTTCAAGCAAGAAAGAATCACAGCGAAGCACTGCAGATATGCTAAGCGCTAAAGCTGAACCTAAGAAACAGAAAAAAGATAAGAAAGAAAACAAACCGAAAAAGAAAGCGGACACGCCTAAGCCAACACGTGATGACAAAAGCGGCCGTAACTCTATCGAATTCTTCTAAACTACAGCTCTAAAACGATTCTTCGATAGCTTAGCCTCGCTACATGTATTTTTAGCGTTTGCCAGATGCCTAAAGGCTCACTGTGATAGTGAGCCTTTTTTGTTGTAGCTAGCTTAATTTGAGGATAACTCTAACTGGTTTGTTCTACTTCGTTTGACGTCTTAGATCGCTTGAATGAGTAAATCATATAACCGATGACGCTTGCAGCAACAATGACAGAGCAGACTCGGATAAAGTTGATCAACATTGGTGCGTTCTCAATGAACTCGTTAATCCCCCAAAGTAGAACGAGCGAGAATACGAACATCACGAGCAGTCCCCAACAAGGCGCATCGACTTTACCCGGAACAACATACCAACCATCTTCTTTGACCGGCTTGTTCAAGCGTGCATATTCTGCTTGCTGGCCTTTGACTGTATAAAGGTGCATTTCTGTCTGTTTGCCAGTTAGCAACAAGCTGGCAGCGTACGCGACAATCGCATTCACGAAAACACCGATGACACAGTACCAAGGCCAAGCGATATCAGTCGCTACTGCTACATACCAGATTGCCAAGAAGCTTGCTGCGACACCAATTAATAGTCCTTTTTCTGTAATATGTTTGGAGTAGAAACCAAGCACGAACATACAGAAGTTTGCACCTACAAAATACGAACCCGCTTTACTCAATATTTCTAAAACTGAGCCTGTACTGGTTGCAAACATGAAAGCTGGAATGATGATACATAGCGCCCACATAACCGTGAAGAAACGCGATACTTTGAGGTAATGTTCCTCTGACTCGTTTTTCTTGTAAAAGCGTTTATAGAAGTCAGTAACAGAGACGGTAGCCATAGAGTTAAAAGCGGAGTCTAGGCTCGACATACTTGCTGCTAGAATAGCCGCCGCGATGATTCCCATCAGCCCTGGCATACCATATTCGCTGGCATAGTGAAGGATGATGGTATTACCATTCTCAAACTCTTTACCATCGTAGTAAGCGTTAAATAATACGCCTAACAGAATGAATACGAAGTAGATGAAGAAAGCAACGTAACCCATCATTAGCATCGCTTTTTTCGCATCACCCATATTCTTAGCCGCCATACAGCGTTGAACCATCATTTGGTTACCGCCATACACAGTCGTGTGGAACATTGTCATTGCGATAACGCCGGCCCATACCGTGGTCACTTGGCTTAAATCTAAATTGGTCTGTAACGCGTCGGTCATGCCGTCTGACTTAAGGTTTTGCATCACTTCCGTCATTGGTTGTGGCATGCCATTCCAAACGGCTTCGATGATGATGAACGCACCAAGAAACAAAATGACCGCTTGAATGACATCTGTCCAAATAACGGCGGCAATTCCCCCCATTACGGTATAGATTAGCGCGATAACAGTGACGATGATGATGCAGTAAGTTACGTCGATGCCTGTAATGAACTCGAGGATTAACGAGGTCGCATATAAGACCGCAGCGGAGCTTATCGCCTGTTTAATTAAGAAAATCAAAGACAGAGTGATACGAGAAGCTTTACCAAAGCGTCGTTCTTGATATTCATAAATTGAAGTAAGACCGTTGTTGTAGAAAAACGGCATAAACACAGCAACGATAAAGAAAATCACCAAAGGGTAGTTTAGGTGGATAGCGATCACCGACAAGCCTTCTTTGTAAGACCAAGCTGGCCCACCTAAGAAAGACATCGCACTGACATAGGTACACACAACAGAAATACCGATGGCCCACCATGGAATGTTTCTATCGCCTAATGCAAATTGGTTAGCGGAAGTCACGCGTCTACCAACCAGTGCACCCATAACTAAAGTCAGGACGATATAGGTACCGAGAATTGTCCAGTTTAAAGCGCCAAACTCATACATGCTCACGTCCTTTTAGTTGTTCTTCCATTTGCTCAAACAGATCGTAACCAAGCTGTTTTAAGATGTGTGCGATATCGATAGCGACCCAGTTCTCCTTGAGTAGTTCGCCTTCTCGTCGCCAGATATCCATAACGCGAAGCTCGATGTGCTTGCCTGTCGGTGCTAACCCTAACCAGCCACTGGTGCCAGTATGTGTACCGTGCATGTGTGGCCAACCACCTGTGGATACGTAGTCATTTTTGGACAAAATATTGAGCTCTATATCGACACTTCGATCAGGGAAGGCAAAGACAAATGGTCCTTGATGGTGGTCGCGGAAGCCTTGGATACCACGAGTCGTACCAATACCAGCCGGTCCGTACCACATGAAGTCGTCATGCCAGTAGTTTTCTAGATCCATTGAATCAAGGCGTTTACCATCAAATCGACCTAAGCAAGCCAGCATGTCTAGCACTAGTTTTTGGCTTTTCTGACTCTCTTCAGTGTTGACGCTACCTGCATATATGCCATCTTGAGTTGCTGGGGCAGGGACTAGCCCAGCATGACCTAGGCTTGCTCGCAACGGATTAACACAAGCTTGGTTCATTGCATCAATAAAATCAGGGATTAGATAGGATTCGACAATTTGACCCTCTTGGATACAAACCATTTCGGTATAGCGCAAGTAGAGTGTTTTTCCTGTTGCTGGGATACCAAACAATGGTTTTGCAAATGTGCCAACAAAGTAGCCAGTAGAGTTTACCCAAGTGCGGCCTTCGTATTCACCTTGCATAATGATTGAAGGGCGTCGTTCTACATCAGGTAGCGAGTTTACTAGCGGCAATAAGAATGCTTGCTCGGTCGCATCGACACCAGAGATGTCATTAATCGGGTGAGCGACACACCATTTAACGTCGGCATTTAGCATCTCTTGAGCTACTTGAGTACGCTCTGAAGAGTGAGCGTTAAAATACGTTTTGTAGAAATTTTCAATCAAGCTGTTCAACATGTTATTTCCTTATATAGTTAACCGATTTGGATTAAAATCTGTTTCCAGACAGCACTTTCATCAAGTAGCGTAAATTCTCTGCGTAGGCCCCAAGGTCCAAACTCTGCATGGCTGATTCCCATGATGTAAACGTCTTTTCCTGTAGGTTTTCCAAACATGCCGTAGCCTTCATGCTTGCCTTGTAGCGACCAACGAATAGCCGCACGCGGTGACATCATTTCGTCATTGCGGCCAATACGGTGGTGAATTTTGAATTCCGCGTTCGGAAATGACGAGCGCAGTGACATCCAAAACTGGTCGATCTCGTTATGAGAGAGTGCAGTTTGACCGCCCGTGTATTCGCCAATACAAGCTCGGTCATATTCTTTTGGTATTACCGAGAACTCAGCACTCATTACACGTCGCAGTATGTCTTCATAGCGCTGACCGTATTCATTGTCATTTCCTACACCAAGGTAAGGGCCTTGAATGTCGACTTGGGGAGTGAAAGGGAAGGGGCATTGCTCAACGCCACCCTCTATTTCGATTTGTTGACGAGCGTACTCTTCTGACGTCATACCCAGTTGGTTTGCAATCGCAGCGATGTCTCGGATCATCCACTCGTCATTGATTTGGTTATTGATGGCATGGCAGTCAGCGATAATTCGAAACTTAAGTGTTTTGTTTGTGGCTTTACCAAATACACCATCATTAGTGTGAGTAGCTGTTGAAATGATTCGATGTGATGAGAGCATGCCTTGCTCAGGAGTCCCTGACCAAATAACGTCTTCACCCAATAAGGTACGGTTCGGGAACTCGGCTAGTGTGCCCATGGTCGCGCTGATGACCTTTTCGTTTCCCTTGGTGATGGAGAGTGGTGTACGGACGATAATGTCAGGTGAGTAATAGTTATGTAGGGTACTCAGACCTCGATCTTCCCAAATTTCTTTAGTGATACCTAATATGTAATCCGGAAAATCTTGCCATTTAGAATCAAAGCCAACCATAGCCATTAATCACCTCCTGATGCGTCATAAAATTAGTTATTGGATTATTTTTGGTTACGTATCCAATATTGCCTTTTGTTATCACTGTGTCAATGAGGTGTTTTGCATATGTTTCTTTATTGTGGGTTGGATCTGTTTTTTAACAACTCTCAAAATACGGTTCTCAGTAAGATAATTGAGTGGTGATTCCATATTTATCGAGTGTATATGAACAAGATAATTGGGTTTGAATGTAGTGAAAATTAGAATAAGTTATTGTATTTGTTGCTATTTAAGGTGGTTTGGTGAGGTGAGTGTTAAGCCAGAGAATGCTCTGTGATGATTTATTATATCGAAGTGATGACGAGAGAGGCTTTAGAGTAATGACTCTTATGTGATGGTGTTTTACTCAGGTTGTTAATTTTTTGTTTGGATTTCTTTGATTAAAAATGGATTCGCATGCAACGATAAGTTTGGGAGTGGTTGGATTGAAAAAGCCACTCAAAGATGAATATTGAGTGGCTTTGTTGATGGGTACGCTTAAGACAATAACTCTGGAAGGAACAGTGATATCGCTGGCACAAAGGTAATGATCATCAAAGCGACGAGCATGGCACCAATCCAACCTAAAATCGCCCGAGACAAGGATTCAATCGGCACATTACCTACTTGGCTGGCCATAAATAAGTTGGCGCCGAGTGGGGGAGTGACAAACCCGATGGCTAGGTTCACGATCATCACGATACCGAAGTGAATAGGATCCATTCCTAATGCGGTCACGATAGGCAGCAGGATAGGAGTTAAGATAACAATCGCCGCTAATGTCTCCATGAATGTACCGACGATCAGTAGCAGTGCGGTGATACATAGCAAGATGAGCAGCTTGTTTTCCGTGATAGAGAGAATGAACTGTGCGATTTCAGTTGGTAGATGCTCAAGCGTTAGGATTCGACCAAAGGTAACTGAAGCGCCTACAATCACAAGTACTGCACCTACCAATAACGAAGATTCTAAAATGATCTTCACGACCTTTTTGTAATCCAGCTCTTTGTAAACAAACATGCCGAAAAACAAGCCGTATAACACGCCAATCGCGGCTGATTCAGTTGGCGTGAATACACCCGAATAAATGCCGCCAAGAATGATTACGGGCAATAGCATTGCCCAAATCGCTTCTTTAAGCGCTGCCAGTCTCTCAGGCCATGTTGCTTTCTTATCGTTACCTTTGTAGCCGCGGATTTTAGATACGATCAAACAGTAACCGATAAGGACGAGTCCGACGACAACACCAGGCATAATGCCGGCCATGAACATTTTCGTCACGGACACTTCTGCAGTAATAGCATACACGATCATCACAACAGACGGTGGAATAATCACACCGATACCGCCTGAAGAAGCGATCAAGGCACCAGCAAAGCTTCGGTCGTAGCCTTTTTTCACCATAGACGGAATCATGGTTAAGCCAATAGCTGCAACGGTTGCTGAACCTGTACCAGAGATGGAAGCAAAGAACATACACGCAACGATCGCCACAATCCCTAAGCCACCAGTGAAGTGTCCAAAGAAAACTTCAGCAACATGCAAAAGGCGTTTTGATATACCGCCTTGGCTCATTAGGTTACCGGCCAATGTGAAGAGTACAACAGCCAATAAAGGGAAAGAGTCCAGGCCTGTCACCAAGCCTTGTACTAAAAACTCGACATTTAAAAAGGGTAGGCTCAAGATTGCCAGCATGCTGGCACCTGCCAGTGCAATACCTACGGGAACGCCAATAAGAAGCAGTAATCCGAAACTACCAAATAACAAAGCAGAGGTCATAAGCTTAGCTCCAACAAACGGTTAGATGTGCGGTGTTTTGCCTTCAAGTGGCGGTAACGGTGTTGCGTGAGTCGAACCGGTTTTGGTGAATAAGCAATGACTGAGATACGTTTGTTGATGCTGACTACCAAGCGTATAGAGCTTAATACCGCACACACCAGAACGGATGCATACAAGCAAGCAATAGGGATTTCCATCGCGGGAGCGATTTGACCCAGTTTCAAGCTTCGACCAATCACTTTGAAGCCAAACCACGCTACGGTGCAGCTGAAGGCAAGGTAGATAAGATCAGAAAGAATCAAACTATAGTGAGTTAGATTTCCAGGTAGTTTGTCGATGAACAGACGAATACGAATATGTCGATCATCGCGAATGCAATAGCTGATGCTCAAGTACATCGCCCAAACGAAAAGGTAACGGGCGAGTTCTTCCGCCCAAGCGATTGAAGCGTCGAATAGGCGCAATGCTATCTGTAAACAGAGTAGAGCGGTCATCAGCGAGATAGAAAGTACGATCAGTGTTGGTTCGAAGTATCGGTCGAACAGGCGAAACCATTTCATACGTAACTCCAAAGAGTGTTGAAAAGGGCATTGAATGCCAATGAATACACGACAGCTCAGACCTAGGGCACCGTTTATAGAATGCCCTGAGATCTGAGGTAACGATTGTTAGATCGTTAAAACGGTTTGTCGGTAAAAGGTGATAGATGACAAAGGTACGAACTACAGATGTTCGATCTCTGTAATCACGCTGTCGAATAGTGCTTCACCGGTTTTACTGCGCAGTTCTTGGTAAACCGCTGCATTCATCTTCTCTTTCATCTGAGCTCTAACATCGGTTGGCACTACGTTTACTGTCATGCCTTTCGCTTCAAGTTCTTTAATGACTTCTTGGTTCTGCTTCGCCGCGAGGTCACGCTGTACCGCGATGGTTTCTTGGCTTACTTCATTGATAAGTACTTGTTGATCGCTTGGTAGAGAGTCCCAGAACTCTTTATTCATGAACAACACGTAGTTGGTGTAGATGTGATTGGTGAGTGACAGGTACTCTTGAGCTTCGTAAAAACGCTCTGCATAGATGGAGTAAACTGCACTTTCTTGCGAATTGATTAAGCCTTGCTGTAGCGAAGTGAAGATCTCACCCCAAGAGAGTGGTGTAGGCGCTGTGCCGACTGATTTCCAAGCACTGATTTGTGTTGGGTTTGACGCCGAACGAATTTTTAAACTATTAAGATCTTCAATACTTTCGATAGGTTGCTTGTTGTTAGTGATACTACGAAAACCAACCTCCATGAAACCTAAGCCGTGGAAGCCTTTCGATTCCATTGACGTAAGAAGTGGTTTACCGATCTTGTCGCTGTCCAATGCCTTGTGTGCTTGTGCTTCATCTTCAAATAGGTAGAAAACATCAAGTACGTTGAACTCAGGTACGTAAGGTGACAGCAACACCGATGCACCAAAGGTCATCTGTAAGTTGCCTTGCTGGACAAGTTCGGTGGTTTCACGAACATCACCGAGCTGTCGAGCTGGGTAGATCTCCACTTCAAGTTCGCCATTAGAGCGAGATTCCAACTCTTTTTCGAAGTGAAGCATGGCTTTATGGACTGGTGATGTTTCTTGGCTGTCGTGAGCAAGGCGGATCACATTGCTTGCAAAGGTATTCATGCTAGACAGCGTTAAGCCGAGGGCAGTAATCGAGGTAAAGATTGCGCGTTTCATCGTTCTTCCTTGTTCATCACATGGCTTTTATGTGCATTCATTTGAGCCATGTTGTTCAGTGGGTTATTTATCCGCACTTCATATCCTAATTTTTGCATACGAATCCAAAATATAAACACAGAGCTAACAAGTCAATAACAAATGGGGCGATTTGATAGTGCAGTTAATATGAATAGGCGAATTTTTAGACGAGATCACAGAAAAAAGCCCTAACTTGAGATTAGGGCTTTTAGTCTAAATTTATCGGCGTTGAATAGGTTGGTTTGCAGCGAGCTTGTTAAAGGGGAGAAAGCTGCCTAAGAGCCTTTGGCTGTACTTCCTCGCTCGATAATGGTGCCAGATTCAAGCAGGTATTCGCCTTTAGCGTCAACGTTATCGTTGATACGTTGCATCAAGTCTCCCACGGCACTCTGTACTATCTTATCTACTGGTTGCGCAATAGTCGTAAGATCATAACTCGGCCATGCGGCCATTGGGATATCATCCACGCCCATGACGGCAAAGTCTTTCGGGATATGGCAACCAAGCTTTCGCAGGCCGTCCATGACACCCATGGCTAGGATATCATTGGCACAGAACACGGCGTCAGGTTTTGATGTGTGTTCCATCAGCTCTTTTGCTGCCTCTAATCCGGCTTCAAAACTGTATTTTGCATTGATGAAGATAGGGGAAGCTGCTTCACGTGTTTTTACGGTTTCAGAGAAGCCTAACCAACGCTTGTCACTGGTCATGGAGCCCGCGTCACCACTGACATAAGCCAGCTGTTTGTAGCCTTTATCAAGTAAATAATCTGCTGCTTGCGTGCCAGCTTGCTGGTTGTCTAGGCCAGCGCTGTTCGCATTGATACCTTCGGTATAACGGTTGATGAGGCTTAAGTGAACGCCAAACTTTTCACATTGTGCAAACGCACGAGAGGTCAGGCGGCTTGTGGCGATGATCAAGCCATCAACCTGATATTCAATTGCTCGTGAAATGGCGAGATCCAAGTCGTCTTTGTCGATAGGGCAAAGGACAACTTGACCGCCGCGCTTTTGAATTTCCATCGCGAGTGCACGAGATTGCAAGTCGTACATTGGGTTTGATTCGCTATCAAGTGCGATAGCCACTAGCCCTGAACGATTGGAAATAAGGCTACGAGCGATCGCATTTGGCGTGTAGCCAAGCTTGGTCGCGGCATCCATAACCATTTTACGTTTCTTCTCACTAATGCTCGCTGTCGGACTGAATGCCCGAGAAACGGTAGACTGAGAAACGCCAAGCATTTTGGCAACATCAATAGAGGTAACTTTCGCTTTTATGGTGAATCTCCTTATATCGCGATAAATCCAAGCGCCACCTTGATTAGGTTAACAGTCCCTAATGAGCAAGGTTTGATAATTACAATACGTGTAACATTTGAAATCACAAAGAAAAATTATGATTTCATGACGGCTTGCTCATTTCGAAAGCCATCAATGATCATTTTGTGTTCAGAACCGACGCAAAAGAAGTTAACGCCGAGCTCTTTCCAGTGACGAGCCGCTTGAGCATTCGCGACAAACATACCAACGGGCTTGTTAACCTGTTGAGCTGCTTTGATTATTTTAATGCTCGCTTCTCTCACGCATTCGTCATTCACACTTTCAGCACCGTAAGACACGGCTAAGTCTACTTGGCCAATGAACAGGGCATCAATGCCTTCCACTTTTGCGATTGATTCAGCATTTACCACACCTTCTGGGTCTTCAATTTGCGCAATCACTACCGTGTTGTTCTGGCTGTCTTTCAGGTGGTTGGCCATCGGTTTGGTTGCGTATTTTGCTGCGCGGCTTGAGCCTGCATAGCCTCGGCCACCTTCACCGTAATGGGACATCTTCACTAACTTTTCTGCTTGCTCGGCGCTGCATACGTGAGGGATCTGGATTCCTGTCGCACCGCAATCTAACGCATTCAAAATAGTCGACGGCTGGCTATCTTGAACTCGAACCACGCAAGGGAGTTGATTAGCGCGCGCAGCAAGAATACAGCTATCCAGCGTTGAACGATCAAAAGGGGCGTGTTCCGCGTCTAGCACAATGAAAGGGAGTTCCGCCAACGCAAGCACTTCAATGATGTGTGGGTGAGGGGTTTTAACAAAAGTCCCAAGTAGCTCGGTGTTGTCCAGTGTGTTCTTAAAGTTATCCATTACTTTTTATTCTCCATTACTTTTCGTTCTTTTTTGCAAAGGTATGCAAAACTTAACATGTGTTGTTGTAAAAAAAGAGTAAAAACAATGTGATCAATGCAACATAAATTGATTGTGTTTTAATCCATTAGTTATCGTATTTGGCCGTTTTAAAATGATTTTTATCTTTAAAACAATAAGTTGCATTTGATTTTTTAAGTCGAGAAATGAATTTGCCAAGTGTTAAAAAAATGTTTATGTTTATTTTGCATTCGTATCCAAAAGCATACAAAACAAAAAGTAAACTCTGTTAAAACTACACATAAGCAAACACTAGGCATACGCCACAAGGAGAACTAAGCATGGCTCGCATTCTAAAACACGGCATCACTGAAGAAGCATCAGCATCAAACAACGCGCAAGTACGTCAAACGGTTGAGAACATTCTTTCTGACATCGAAAAGAAAGGTGACAGTGCAGTTCGTGAGCTTTCAGAAAAATTTGATAACTGGTCTCCGGAGCAGTTTCGCTTAACAGATGACCAAATTCAGGCATGTGTGGACGCATTGGACGAATCGACTAAGCACGACATTGAATTTGCACAAACACAGGTTCGCAACTTCGCTCAGATCCAGCGTGACTCAATGCATGATGTTGAAGTAGAGACCATGCCGGGTGTTGTACTGGGCCACAAAAACGTGCCAGTAAACAGTGTTGGTTGTTACATCCCAGGTGGTAAGTACCCATTGGTTGCATCAGCGCACATGAGTGTTCTTACTGCAAAAGTGGCTGGCGTGAAGCGTGTGATTGCTTGTGCTCCTCCTTTTAACGGTCAACCAAATGTGGCGATTGTTGCGGCAATGGCGATGGCGGGTGCAGATGAGATTTACTGTTTTGGTGGCGTACAAGCGGTAGGTGCGATGGCGCTTGGTACAGAAACGATTGCTCCAGTTGATATGATCGTTGGTCCGGGTAACGCATTTGTTGCAGAGGCAAAACGTCAGCTGTTTGGTCGTGTTGGTATCGATTTGTTTGCTGGCCCAACAGAAACGCTAGTGATTGCTGATGAAGAGGGATGTGATCCTGAATTGGCAGCAGCGGACTTACTTGGTCAAGCTGAGCACGGTTACAACTCTCCTGCGGTACTGCTAACGAATAGCGAAACTTTTGCTAAAGAGACAGTAAAAGAAATTGAACGTCAGCTAACGATTCTTCCTACTGCTGAAGTAGCTGGCAAAGCTTGGGAAAACTACGGTCAGGTTATTGTATGTGATAGCTACGAGGAGATGGTTGAAGTAGCTGATGATATTGCTTCTGAACACGTCCAAGTAATGACAAAAGATCCTAAGTACTTCTTAGACAACATGACTAACTACGGCGCGTTGTTCTTAGGTCGTGAGACAAACGTTTCTTACGGCGACAAATGTATCGGTACTAACCATACACTGCCAACAAACAAAGCAGCACGCTACACCGGTGGTCTGTGGGTTGGTAAATTCATTAAAACATGTACTTACCAGCGTGTAACTGAAGCGGCTTCGCTAAAAGTCGGTGAGTACTGTTCACGTCTATGTGCACTAGAAGGTTTCGCTGGCCACAAAGAGCAAGCAGACATCCGCGTTCGTCGCTACAAAGAAAAATCGGTAGAGGCATAACATGACCAAACTCGCCTTAGTTACAGGCGGCAGTGGCGGCATCGGTGCCGCCATATGTCACAAATTAGCGCAATCGGGCTATCGCATTGTATTTACCTACAACAGTAATGAGGTTGCAGCTCAACAGATCTTGGACAGCTTGCAAGGTTCAGGTCATGCGATGTATCAACTGAATGTTGAAGACAGCTCAGCGATTGGCGCTTTGGCCGAACAAGTTAAAGAGTCGTCGGATTCATTAGACTTGCTAGTGAACTGCGCTGGTATGACGAAGTTTGTCGCGCACAGTGATTTAGAGTCCTTAAGCGACGATCTGATAGACAAGATCTTCCGCGTCAATGTTCGCGCTCCATTTGCGATGGTTCGCGCGTTTGAACCGTTACTTCGCAGCGCTAAGGGTTGCGTAGTAAACATTACCTCGATTGCAGCGCAAACCGCAATGGGTAGCAACGTGGCGTACTGTGCGAGTAAGTCGGCGGTTGAAAACATGACGCGCTCATTAGGCCGCGCTTTATCTCCAGATATCCGAGTGATTGCTGTCGCTCCTGGCTTAGTGGATACCGAATTTGTTAAAGGGTTAGACGATGAATGGCGCAATGCACAAGAGCAGTCGACACCGCTTAAACGATTAGCGAGTGATGAAGAGGTTGCTAATGCCGTTTATGCAGCCGCAGAGCTACTGACATTTTCAACCGGTAACACTATCGCAGTCGATGGTGGAAGACCGCTAGGTTAGGTAAGAAGGAATTTAGAATGACTCTACAAACTACAATAAATAACAATCTCGTTCGTTACATGGAGCTTATCCCAGGCACGAGTGCTTTCATTGATGCACGTACACCGGGAAGCGACCTAAAAGACAACTTCTGTATCATTGGTGCTGGTGTGGCTGAAAGCAGCCGTCAGCATGTCCATATTCGTGAAACAGCAGGCTTTAACATTGGTGCAGCGGGTCAGCCTCCAGGCATTAAGAACTCTCTGCACTCTCATCACACTGCTGAGCTATTCGTGGTCTTCAAAGGCCAGTTTAGATTCTACTGGGGTAATGAAGGTGAACACGAAGCGGTATTGTCGCACGGCGATGTTATCTCGATTCCTACTAACCTGTTCCGAGGTTTTGAGGTTGTAGGGCGTGACTACGGCTTTATGTACTCTGTGCTAGGTGGTGATAACTCTGGCGGTGGCGTAGTTTGGCACCCAAGCGTGATTACCGATAGTCAGGGCTACGGCTTGTATCTAAAAGCTGACGGCACGCTAGTTGATACGATTGACGGTGATGCTGTGCCAAATCAATCGGATCTGATGCCACTGTTATCGGAAGAAGAGCTGAGCAAGTTCGATACGTACACGGCTGAGCAGATGATGCCTTTCGTTGCGTTGAAAAAGGATTACCGAGAAATCTCAGGTGATTTTGACAAGCCGGGCGTTAAGCAGTTTGCATTAACGGGTCACCCATCTGCGAGCTATGACTTCCAAGTTAAGAGTGTTGATGATGTGAGCATTATTGCTTACGAGTTAACGGAAGGGGCGAGTATTCCTGTTCACCAACGTGACGAAAAGCAGGTGTTGATTAACTTTGAAGGCGATACTTTGCTTAACTTGGTGAAAAATGGCGAACAAGCTCAACTGGTGTTGACCACTGGCGACGTATTCAGTGTACCCGCAGGCGCATCGTACAGCCTTGAGAACCTAAGAGGCACCAGCTTCACCTACGTGGTGCTGGGTTCTGACCAACCACAAACACTGCAGGACAATTAATGATGAAACCAGAAGTACCACTGCTATGGTTACCTGGTTTGTTATGTGATGAAGCGTTGTTTCAAGACGTCAATAAAGAGCTGCCCGATTGGGTGGCTCCTTTTACTTGTGACTTGGGAGCCGACACATCCATGCAAGCCTTAGCGAGTAAAGTGCTTGAGAACGCCCCGGAAAGTTTCGTGCTTGGCGGTTTGTCTATGGGCGGCATTCTTGCGTTTGAAGTCTTTCGACAAGCGCCACAACGCGTGAAAGGCTTGATCTTAATGGACACCAATTCTGCAGACGAAAAGACAGAAGTCTCGGAGAAAAGAAACGCCTTGGTTGATAAAGCAAAAGCAGGGGAGTTTGAGTCAATAACGCCTGATATCTTAATGCCAGTGCTTATTCATCCGAAGCAGCTAGCGAATCAAGAGCTGACTCAAAGAATCACGCTAATGGCGAACAATATTGGTGTTGAAAGGTTTGAGGCTCACGCTCAGGCATTGGCGACTCGTCCTGATGCAAGACCACTACTGGCCGACATTCAGGTGCCTACGTTAATTATTACTGGGAAAGACGACCTGCTATGTCCAATCGATAATCACCTGTTAATGGCAAAACACATTAAGCAGGTATCACTTCATGTCATTCCTGATTGTGGACACTTATCGACAATGGAACAGCCTAAGATCGTTGCGCAGCATATTCGTAATTGGTTTGAAGCAAGTCAGCTTTGATTCGTTATTGTGAGCTGAAGAAGCCACTCTTCATGTCGAGCATGCAATATAAAGTGCAGTGCGCTTTATATTGCACTTGTCACCATGTTTACCACTACACTGGCACTGCACTTACCTAAGCACTAATAGCCATCGCTGACTTATAAGCTGTTTCCTACCTGCTTCGCCACAAAATCTACGAATCTATCCCTGAGTGGGTTTTCACTTTCTCCATTCCATATCAATCCGACAGGCCAAGTGGCGTGCTTGCCTTCTAACGCAATGAACTCAACCTTGGTGTTGCTAATGTATTGCGCGCTGCTAGGTACTATGGTGAAGCCGATATTGGCTGACACTAACGCCAGCAGGGTAAGAATATCATCGGCTTCTTGTGTCTTGGATAGGTCGATATTATTGGCGATGCAATATTGCTGAATCTGTTTGTCTAGTCCGGGTCCACGATGTTGGGCGAGCTTTAGGTAAGGCCATTTAGCTAACTCAGAGAGAACCTGACTTTTGTTTGGTGCTTGCTTGAGAAGATCTTTATGTACAGCAATCACAAGGGAATCATTGAATAGGGTTAGACTTTCTAAATCGGAAGAGTCGGGTATCCGATTGAAGCTGATATCGAGATCATGGCTCAATAACTCATCCGTCTGCTGCTTAGAAGGTGTGTCATTTAAGGTGACATGAACGTCTGGATATTGCTGTTTATAAACCGCAATAAGCTTGGGTGCTTCATGATAAGTGGAAACACCAAAGCCAATGTTCAAATGTCCCTCTGTTCCATTTACTACTGAGCCTGAAAGCTGCTCAAAGGCTTGCATTGAATAAACCAAGCGTTGGGCTTCTGCCAGTAACGTCTTGCCTGCGTGCGTTAGTTCTGCGCCATTTCTGCCACGAGAAAACAGAGATGCCCCTATGTTGGATTCAAGTCGTTGAATCTTTTTAGTGAGTGCCGATTGAGTGATGTAGAGCTGCTCGGACGCCAAACGGTAGTTGCCCGATTTAGCCAACTGACAAAATGCCTTCAGTAAATCAAATTCCATTCCAAATGCTCATTGAACTGTGAGTATCTTTCATTATATGGAATTGATTCGATTTTTTATACTGAGTTCATACCAAATCAGTAAAGCGGAATTTGAGGACGAATCATGAAAAGAGACATCAAAGTAGCGTCGGTTCAGTTTAACCACCGTGCAGGCGATAAGGTGTATAACTTGTCGGTGATAGAACAATATGTTCAACAAGCTGCGGAGAGCGGTGTGGAGATCATTAGCTTCCCAGAGATGTGCATCACAGGGTATTGGCATGTCTCTGAATTATCACGAGGCGAGATTGAAGCGTTAGCGGAACCAGTCCCGAATGGCGAGTCGACTCAAAAGCTCGTTTCGCTAGCAACACAATTTGGCATGAGCGTTGGTGCCGGTTTGATAGAGCAGGGTTGCGATGGCGAGCTATACAACACCTATGTCTTCGCTATGCCCAATGGCGAAGTACAGAAACATCGAAAACTGCACACTTTCGTTAACCCATACATGAGCAGTGGCGACCAATTCACGGTATTCGATACACCTCATGGATGCAAAGTCGGTATCTTGATTTGCTGGGATAACAACTTGGTCGAGAACGTTCGAATTACCGCTTTGAAAGGTGCCGATATATTGATTGCACCGCATCAGACGGGTGGTTGTGATTCTCGCAGCCCTAACGCGATGAAGCGAATCGACCCAGAGTTATGGTTTAATCGAGATAAAAATCCGGAAGCGATTCGCGCGGAAATGCAGGGTAAGAACGGCCGTGAATGGCTAATGCGTTGGTTGCCTGCAAGAGCACACGATAACGGTATGTTTGTGGTGTTTAGCAATGGCGTTGGTGTGGATATGGATGAAGTTAGAACTGGCAATGCGATGATCTTAAGCCCTTATGGTGAAATCATCACAGAGACGGACAGCGTTGATAACGACATGGTAATTGCAGAGCTAAAAGCCGAAGAGTTGGAGATGTGTACCGGAAGGCGTTGGATTCGTGGGCGTAAGCCGGAGCTATATCATTCACTGACACAACCGCTAGGTCATGAACTAGACCCACACCAAGCCCGTTTTGCAGAGAAGTAATGTTGTAAGTGTTGCTGAAAAAGGATGTATTAGGGGGGTAAAAGGGTGGGGACGTTGAAAGAGAAGTGAGGGTTCCTGATTTAGTCTACCCACTTAAACTGTTTTTAAGTGGGTAGACTATTTACACACTAAGCACTAAGCACTAAGCACCAGCATCTAAGCTCTATTCTCAGTGACGAGTGCGAGAAGACGTCAGTTCTGATGCACGAAGCTGAGCGACGGCTTTTGCTAGTTCCAGTTGAGCTTGTGCAAAGTTGATGTCGACATTGCCTTTGTTGATGTTCTCTAGGGCAGCGTATTTCGCTTCTTCTGCACGAGCGCGGTCAATGTCTTTACCATGCAAGGCAGTATCGGCCAAAACAGTGACCACATCGGGTTGAACTTCCAGCATCCCGCCAGAGACATAAAGCACTTGCCCCTCTGATTTAGGGTCTGTGACAAATACCGTCACGCCCGGTTTTATTTTGCTGAGCAGCGGGGAGTGACCGGGGCGGATACCCAGCTCACCATCCGCGCCAGAAACGGCTAGGGCATACGCTGGACCTGAAAACAGCGTACCTTCCGCACTTACAATATTAAGTTGAAATGTATTATCTGTAATTCCGATAGCCATGGTGCACCTACCTCTTAGAGTGATTTTGCTTTTTTAAGCACTTCGTCGATAGAGCCACAGTACAAGAACGCTTGCTCTGGGATGTCGTCATACTCGCCACTTAACAGACCTTTGAAGCCTCTTAGCGTTTCGCTTAGCGGTACGAATACACCTTTCTGACCGGTAAACACTTCTGCTACGTGGTAAGGCTGAGTTAAGAAACGTTCAATCTTACGAGCACGAGATACGATCTGTTTATCTTCCGTTGAAAGCTCATCCATACCAAGAATCGCGATGATGTCTTTAAGCTCTTTATAACGTTGCAGCGTGGTTTGAACCGTTTGTGCAATGTCGTAGTGCTCTTGACCAACCACGAGAGGATCCAGTTGACGAGAGGTCGAATCTAACGGGTCAATCGCAGGGTATAGACCCAATGCAGCGATGTTACGAGACAATACAACAGTCGCATCTAAGTGAGCAAAGGTTGTTGCTGGCGATGGATCTGTCAAGTCATCTGCAGGTACGTATACCGCTTGGATAGACGTGATAGAACCTTGTCTGGTTGATGTAATACGTTCTTGTAGAACACCCATCTCTTCGGCAAGTGTTGGTTGGTAACCTACAGCTGAAGGCATACGACCTAACAGTGCTGATACTTCTGTTCCCGCGAGTGTGTAACGGTAGATGTTATCAATGAACAACAGTACGTCACGGCCTTCATCACGGAAGCGTTCAGCCATAGTAAGGCCAGTCAGCGCAACACGAAGACGGTTTCCTGGTGGCTCATTCATTTGGCCGTAAACCATGGCAACTTTGTCTAGTACGCCAGCTTCTTTCATCTCGTAGTAGAAATCGTTACCTTCACGAGTACGTTCACCAACACCGGTAAATACAGAAAGACCTGAGTGAGCTTTAGCGATGTTGTTGATAAGCTCCATCATGTTGACGGTTTTACCTACACCCGCGCCACCGAACAGACCGATTTTACCACCCTTAGCGAACGGACAAATAAGGTCGATAACCTTAACACCTGTCTCTAGGAGCTCAGTGCTGTTAGCTTGTTCTTCATAAGAGGGCGCTTCACGGTGAATTTCGTAGCTCTCTTTCTGGCCGATTTCACCACACTCATCGATAGGTTGACCAAGCACGTTCATGATACGGCCTAGAGTCTCTTCACCCACAGGGACGGTGATCGGAGAACCTGTATTTTCAACGGTTAGACCGCGGCGCAAGCCATCAGATGTACCCATTGCAATACAGCGAACGATGTTGCCGCCAAGTTGTTGCTGAACTTCCAATACTAGCGAGCTTGCTTCGTCGCTGGTTACTCTCAATGCATCATAAACGCGAGGGCTGTTGCCGCCGCTGAATTCGACGTCAACTACCGCGCCGATTACTTTTACTATTTTTCCAACACTCATCTCTAAATCCTCAAATTCTGTTCTGACCCACTCTTTGCTGTACCTAGACAGCTTGAGCGCCTGAGACTATTTCACTCAGTTCTTGGGTAATGGCAGCCTGTCTCGCTTTGTTGTACACCAATTGCAAATCATCAATGAGTTGGCCTGCGTTATCGGTCGCCGCTTTCATGGCTACCATTCGGGCTGCTTGCTCACAGGCAATGCTCTCTACGATGCCTTGGTACACTTGCGATTCAATGTATCGATGTAACAGCTCAGAGAGGATGTCTCTTGGCGCTTGTTCATAGATGTAATCCCAACGACGCGCTTTTCTTGCTTCACCATCAGCCTCTGTGTCAGAAGGGTGGGGTAGCAACTGCAAAGCCGTTGGTGCTTGAACCATGGTGTTCACGAACTGGTTGTAAACGAGAAATAAACTGTCGATCTTTTCTTCGTCGTAATGCTCCAGCATCGCATTCACTGTGCCTAAGATGTCTTCCAATTTAGGCGCGTCACCAAGGCCTGACGTTTGCGCGATAACATTGCCGCTGCGTTGGAAAAATGAGATAGCTTTCGAACCGATTAGAGTGGTTTCTACCTCAACACCCTTGGCCTGCCATTGTTCCATCTCTTCCAACACTTTCTTGAACAGGTTTGAGTTCAAGCCACCACATAAGCCTCTGTCAGACGAAATAATGATGTAAGCAACGCGTTTTGGTTCACGCTGTTGAAGATAGGGGTGCTGGTATTCCAGTGACCCCGATGCGACGTGAGAGATAACTTTGCGCATGTTCTCGGCATAGGGACGCGTTAACGTCATGTTGTCCTGAACTTTACGCATCTTACTTGCCGCAACCATCTCCATTGCACTGGTGATTTTCTGAGTGTTACTAACACTGCCTATCTTGGTGCGAATTTCTTTAGTATTTGCCATTATCTGCTCCTAATTTGTTTTGATTTCCAGCCAACAAACCGGAGCGTTTACCAAGCTTTCAACGCTACAAAGTCACCAAGCAGTTTTGCAAGTGCGCTGTCGATCTCATCGTTGTAGTCACCGTTGGCATTGATGGTGTCGAACAACTCTGGGTTCTGAGCTTGTGCATAAGCAATTAACTCTTCTTCGAAACGCGCCACTTTGTGCAACTCAACGTCAGCCAAATAGCCTTTTTCTGCTGCGTAGATAACTGTTGCTTGCTCAGCGACAGACATCGGAGAGTATTGTTTTTGCTTCATCAACTCAGTCACACGCTCACCATGGTCGAGCTGTTTACGTGTCATCTCATCTAGATCAGAAGAGAACTGAGCAAATGCAGCTAGCTCACGGTATTGAGCCAATGAAGTACGGATACCGCCCGACAATTTTTTGATGATCTTGCACTGTGCTGCACCACCCACACGAGATACCGATATACCTGGATCGACAGCAGGACGTAAGCCTGAGTTGAATAGTTGGGTTTGAAGGAAAACCTGACCATCGGTGATTGAGATTACGTTGGTTGGTACAAACGCAGACACGTCACCCGCTTGAGTTTCAATGATAGGCAGCGCGGTTAATGAGCCTGTTTGGCCTTTCACTTCACCATTAGTGAACTTCTCTACATACTCTGCATTCACTCGTGCGGCACGTTCTAGAAGGCGTGAGTGAAGGTAAAATACGTCGCCAGGGAAGGCTTCACGGCCCGGTGGGCGTTTCAATAGTAATGAAATTTGACGGTAAGCAACGGCTTGTTTTGATAGGTCATCGTAGATGATCAGTGCGTCTTCACCGCGGTCACGGAAGTATTCACCCATGGTGCAACCCGCATAAGGTGCTAGGTATTGAAGCGCTGCTGATTCTGATGCGGATGCCACAACAACAATGGTGTTTTTAAGTGCATCGTGGTCTTCAAGTTTACGAACCACGTTAGCGATGGTTGACGCTTTTTGGCCAATCGCAACATAAACACATTTAATGCCAGAGTCTTTTTGGTTGATGATGGCATCGATAGCGAGCGCTGTTTTACCTGTCTGACGGTCACCGATGATAAGTTCACGTTGACCACGACCGATAGGCACCATGGTGTCTACTGCTTTGTAGCCCGTTTGAATTGGTTGATCGACTGACTTACGCTCGATTACACCCGGTGCAATCACTTCTACTGGGTCAAGTCGGTCACAGCTTACTGGGCCTTTACCATCGATAGGTTCGCCTAGTGTGTTAACAACACGGCCAAGTAGGCCGTTACCTACTGGTACTTCCAAGATACGACCCGTACCTTTTACTTTCATACCTTCAGATAGGTCAGTGTATGGGCCCATAACAACGGCGCCGACTGAGTGGGTATCTAGGTTAAGTGCGAGTGCGTACTTGGCGCCCGGTAGCTCAATCATCTCACCTTGCATCACATCCGCTAGGCCATTAATGGTGATGATACCGTCACGAACCGATACGATAGTGCCTTCATTGCGAGCTTCGGTGCTCACATTAAACTTCGCGATGCGATTTTTGATTAGATCGCTGATTTCATTAGAATTTAATTGCATAATTGTTACCTATCTCGCGTGAAGCTGATTAGCTAATCGGTTAATTGATGTATTTAAAGAACCATCGATAACGGTTTCACCCGCTTTGATAACAATCCCGCCAACCAGCGTGTCATCAATAACCTGTTCCATTTCAACTTGACGCTCTAATTTCTTCTCAAGTGCAGCCGTTAGGGAGATAACCTGATCTTGTGTAAGCAATTCTGAACTGGTGACAGTGACAGGAATTACACGTTCATGTTCGTCCTTTAGATCGCTGAACAAGTTAAACAGGTCTCTTATCACTGCAAGACGGCCATTCTCAGCCAAGACTCGAACGAGATTAATGACGTGGTCATCAACGAGCCCTTGGCAAATATGAATGAAGAGATTGGCCAGTTCTTCAGAGTCAGTGCGAGAACCTTCTGCTGAAGAGATCTGCTTAGCGATTGTTTCTTCTTCCGCTACCGTCACAAGAATCGACAGCATTGAGTGCCACTCTTGCAACTTGTTTTCACCTAAAGCAAAGTCGAACGATGCCTTAGCGTAGGGATGAGCAATATTGGTGTAATCTGACATATTGCCTCCGTTTAGAGTTCGCTAATCAATTGATCAACTAACGCTCGGTTCGTTTCAGAATCTAGGTTTTTGCTAATCAGTTTTTGTGCACTTTGAATAACAGCGTCTGCCATGTCCGCCTGAAGCTCACGGCGTAACTTTTGACGTTCGCCTTCGAGTTCAGCTCTACCTTGTTCTAAGATGCGTGCCTTTTCTTGCTCGGCTTCTTCGTGAGCTAAGCTGATGATTTCGTTGCGGCGTTTTTTGCCTTGTTCAATCAGTTCAGTCACGTTTCTTTTTGCATCTTCGACGAGTTGTGCGCCATTTGATTTCGCTAGTTCTAGCTCTTTCGCAGCATTCTCTGAGTGGCGTAAACCATCAGCGATTTCTTTTTGGCGCTCGTCTAACATTGCGGTGAGAGGGGGCCATACATATTTCATGCACAGCCAAACAAAAATCACGAAGGATATTGCTTGTCCAAACATGCTTGCATTTAAGTTCATACCTTCCTCGCTAAATCTTGATTATTTACAAATCGATCTTTTCAAAGCTATTTAATTAAGCCACGGCAAAGATGATGTATAGACCGATACCAACACCGATCATCGGTACTGCATCCACAAGGCCCATCATGATGAAGAATTGAGTACGAAGCATTGGAGTAAGATCCGGTTGACGAGCAACACCTTCAAGGTACTTACCTGCTAAGTTACCAATACCAGATGCCGCACCCGCTGCACCTAAACCGATCAGTAATGCACCTGCTACATATAAAACTGCGCTTACGATATCCATTTGTATCTCCGATAAATAATTTGTTAGTTAATTTTTTAGTTATTAATTAATGGTGTTCTTCTGTTGCCATTGCTAAATAAACAACGGTCAGCACCATAAATATAAATGCTTGTAAGAATACGATTAATATGTGGAATAAAGCCCATGGAACACTCAGTGCCCATTGCATCCACCATGGCATTAATGCAATAAGGATGAATATCATCTCGCCTGCATACATGTTTCCGAATAATCGTAAGCCTAGTGATATTGGTTTTGAAATTAATGTAATTAATTCAAGAACAAAGTTAACAGGATATAAAAGAGGGTTATCAAATGGCTGAGTAGTAAGCTCTTTGATAAAGCCTTTCAAACCTTTATTTTTTAACGTATAGGTTAACAGTAAAATAAACACACCGAGTGCCATCGACATTGGGATATTTACGTCCGCCGTCGGTAGATCTCTAAAGTGTTCAAGGCCGATTACTCGAGTTAACCCTGGTATTAAATCAATAGGTAATAAATCAACTGCGTTCATTAACAACACCCAAACAAAAGTGGTTAATGCCAGTGGCCCTATTAATTTATCTTCCGCTTGAAAAATCTCTTTGACTAGGTTGTTAACAAAATCAAAGATGAGTTCGATAAAACATTGAAAACGACCTGGAACACCGCTAGTGCCTTTGGTCACGACATATCGAAACGCCCCAATGAACAGTAAACCTGTAATCCAAGATACCAACATTGAGTCAATGTTGAACGCCCAGAAACCATCACCAGTAGTTAAGAAGGTTAAGTGATGCTCTATGTATTCGTGAGCGGTAGTTACTTGATCCATACTACGCGTACTCCGATCTATTAGAGGCAGTAATAAATGGTGTTAAGAAGTACCCAATCATTGTAAAAATGTACGCGTATAATATTACTGGGTTATCCAATTTGAAAAACTGGAATGCCAATATAAACATTAAGAACGTATAAGTTATTTTCACGACACGACTCATTTGCATTAAGTCACGTAAACTATAATTAGGATTCTTACGTACCTTTAGGCTTGCATATATAAATCCAAACAGCGGAGGTAACATCGCAATTCCGATGCCCAAAGCTGAAGATTCCATATCTACTTTATTACCAAAAAACACTTCATATAAAACTACACCGATGGCTAATACTATTTGGCAGAGAACAACTCTTTTAGCGGCAACAAGGATGTCGCTACTTATCCCATTAAGCCTCATAATAAAACCTTATGTTAAACAGTGTAAGTTAATATAAAACACAGTTTAAATTTAACTTGTTACTACATTTCACTTGTTAATAACACTTGATTTGCTTTTAAGAAAAACCCTTGCTGGTTTTATATCTCCCTGACGAAATGAAACGGACATAAACTAATTCGTTATCGTTTCGACAAAATATAAATTACGCCTAAAATTATGTGATCAAAACGACAAATATCGACATCAATAATTCCATTTTTGAAAGATGTGTTTTTCATTTATGAAAGTAATAATTCAATAACTTTATTCATGAAAATTTTAGATGCTTTATTTTCAGTAAAAAGAGATGCTTTTTATCAAAATTAAAGGCGTTAATTTGGCAAGTTATGATCTTATCAATTAAGACTATTCAAACACTTAGCTTCATTTCTAAGTTAACTATTTAACGCTATCCGACAAGGAGAGAAAGGCACTTTTAGCCAGTGATAAAGGCACTCGTTTGTTGAGTGATTTATCTATACGGCGTTCTCTATCTTAAAGTGATTATTTTTAAAAATAGTTTGTCACGATGTGATTTTTGACGCCTTTCTGGCATTCCGGAACGAATAAATCGGCGCTTAAGATGAATATTATGGGAGTAACTCAGCCCTAAACATGGATGTAAAGAGCTGAAGGGCTTGGAAAAATCTGAAGGTTAGGGCAAAAAGCTCTGAATATAAGGTCAAATTATTGGGGTTAGAGGTGGAATTTCTTGATGTGCTCTTCTGTTAACGGTTCTGTTGGCGACTCTATCAACGGTTTTATAAGAGAGAGAACACACTCTATTACTCTTCTTCATAGCTCAGATATTGAATACACAAGTCGTGGAAGGCTTGAGCTTGTGGCGAAATCGTACGATCAGACAATCTAAAAATACCGATCTGACGCTGTAGCGGCGGGTCAATCAACGGAATCCACACTAAGCGAGTCTCATTGGTAGGGAAGGCCAGCTTTGGCAGCGTGGTGACGCCTATCCCAAGTTCTAATACCGAAAACAGCGAAGTGATGTTCTCCACGGAATAGAGCGCTTGTTCGCTGAGCATTCGCGCAGGTGTTGGGTCAAGTAGGGTGCACGTCCCGTTGCGAATGAAGGGTTGTTTTAACAAAGTTTGCCATTCGATTCCCTCTAACTGAGAGGCGATAGGGTTGTCTCTGAGGCAGACCACACCAATAGGATCGGACAGTAATGGCGTGAAATCGATGCTCTCTTCTTCTAAATGGGAGCTGTTTCCGAGGGCTACATCCACTTCTCCAGAGAGTAATCTTGCCTCTACACCAGCCGCATTATCATCAATCAAGCTGACTTCTACATTTGGGTACTGTTCACAAAAAGCCCCTAAAACGCTAGGGATTAATTTTGCTGCGACCGATGGCACGCTCGCGATTCGAACTCTTCCTTGTTGTCCTGCCGCGGCTGCACGTAGGTCATTATCTAACGCTTTGTAAACATTAAGGAACTGAATGATTTTTGGAAGGCATATTTCTCCGAAAGGTGTGAGCGTTGATTTGTTGCCTGTTTCAAACAGTGGCTGGCCGAGTATTTTTTCTAGCTCTTTTATCGATGTGGAAAGTGCCGCTTGCGAGCGATTTGCTCGATGAGATGCTGCTCGAAATCCGCCTTCTTCGACCACTAAAACAAAATGTTTTAACTGTTGTAGCTTAATACTCATGGCACTGATCCTTCTCTAGCCCTTGCTATACCTTACTTTTTGAAAGGTGATAGATTTTATTTATCAAATGCACAAAATTTACCGTTAGATTTATCAGCCGTCAAGGTGCAGTATTTAACCATCTTGAAACATAGTTGTTACAAAGTTGGATGGAATCGTGAACGCACAAACTAAAAAACACCCAGTAAAAACCGCTCTTTTTGCTTCAAAAGCACCGCTAGAGTGGGCAATCGTAAATAACGGCACTCTATACACCGCGCAGATTCCAATTGATGAAACAGGCGCAGTCGTAGAAGGCGGTATCGAAGCGCAAACGCGTCAGACTTTTAACAACCTTGTTCATACATTGGAGTGTGCAGGCGAATCGATGGATTCAGTGTTGCAAGTTCTGATTTACGTGACAGACCGTGAATACCTAAAAACGGTCAACAGCGTATACGGAGAATATTTCAATGCACCTTATCCAAACCGTGCAGCGGTCGTCGTTGCAGGGTTAGCAAGAGAAGAGATGCTGGTCGAGTTCGTGGTTTATGCATCGGCGTCTCAACCTGAATAATTTGACTGTGAACTAAGGCTCTTTGCGGCTCAAAACTCTTTTGAATTAAAGCGGTTTATTGATACAAGCGATCGGGTTCACTTTAGATACAAAATGTACGACTTATTTTAGCAGTTAATTACCTGAATATTAACAGTTTATTAATCAACCAGATGGTTGCCAGACTCAACCGCAACCTAACCGTTACAAGGACAGAATGATGACTCAATTACAGAATGTTCAAGCAGAAAACGCACTTTACATTGGCGGCGAATGGCAAGCGGGTGTAAGTACCGTTGCGAACATTAACCCATCAGATATTTCTGAAAACATCGGTAACTTTGCACAAGCAAGTGCTGAACAAGTTCAACAAGCGATTTCAGCGGCAAAGCACGCTCAACCAGAGTGGGAAAAAACGCCGATTGAACGTAAGCAAGCGGTACTTCAAGCGATTGGTGACGAGCTGATTGCACGTTGTGATGAGCTAGGCACGCTTCTTTCTCGTGAAGAAGGTAAGCCTTTTGCTGAAGGCCGTGGTGAGATTTACCGTGCTGGTCAGTTCTTCCAATACTTCGCGGCTGAAGTGCTTCGTCAGATTGGCGACAACGCGGACTCAGTACGCCCAGGCGTTTCAGTTGAAGTGACTCGTGAAGCGGTAGGCGTTATCGGCATCATCTCTCCTTGGAACTTCCCGACAGCAACGGCTGCTTGGAAAATTGCCCCAGCACTGGCTTTCGGTAACAGCGTTATTTGGAAACCAGCAAACCTAACACCAGCAAGTGCGGTTGCGCTTACAGAGATCATCCACCGTCAAGGTATCCCTGCAGGTACGTTTAACCTTGTACTAGGTAGCGGTTCAACGGTAGGTGATGCTCTGATCAACTCTAAAGAAGTGAACGGTGTGAGCTTTACCGGTTCTGTTGATACGGGTCGTAAGGTTGCGGCTGCTACAGCGCCAAACTTCGTTCGTTGCCAACTGGAAATGGGCAGTAAAAACGCACTTGTTATCGCAGACGATGCTGATATCCAAACTGCGGTTGATGCAACGATTGCAGGTTCGTTCTCGGGTGCTGGTCAAAAATGTACCGCGTCTTCTCGCCTTGTGGTTATGGATAGCATTCACGACCAATACGTTGAAGCACTGATTAAGCGTATGAGTGAGCTGAAAGTGGGTCACGCATTAGAAGAGGGCGTGTTCATGGGCCCAGTTGTCGATGGCAACCAACTTGAAGCGAACCTAGGCTGGGTTGAGAAAGCACGTCAAAGCGGCGGTGAGCTGGCATTTGGTGGTGAACGCTTGAGCATGAAGCACGAAGGTTTCTACATGTCTCCAACGCTGTTCTTGAACACTAAGAACGATTGGGAAGTGAACCAAGAAGAAGTGTTCGCACCAATGGCGAGCGTGATTCGTGTTGCTGACTTAGAAGAAGCGATTGCGACAACCAACGATACTCGCTTCGGTCTAACGGGCGGCATCATTACTCAAAGCCTACGTACTAGCGCGATGTTCAAGCAACAAGCGCAAACAGGTTGTGTGATGGTGAACCTACCAACAGCAGGCACGGATTACCACGTACCGTTTGGTGGCCGTAAAGAGTCTAGCTTCGGTCCTCGAGAGCAAGGCCAATACGCGAAAGAGTTCTACACAGTGGTTAAGACGGCTTACCAGCGTCCTTATTAATCCACTTTCTAAATAAGAATTGGATAGCTGAAGATATTAACTTCCTAACTATCCAGCTATCGAATTGGCCTGATTCACAGAGTCAGGCCAACATTCAAACCAAAGCAGCAAACGAACTTAGATAAGTGATTTAACCCATTTTTGAAAACATGTTATTTGAGCGTGTTTTCAAAACCGAGCTAGAACACTGAGCTTTCAATAGGAGTGGTTATGTACCAGCAACGGATTGTTATAGATGGATTGCAATACTGCAATTGGAACAGAGAATATTTCCAAACACTAAAGGCGAGCGGCATTACAGCAGTTCACGCTACCGCGGTTTACCACGAGACAGCTCGTGAAACCTTATCTCGTTTTGCAGAGTGGAACTTAAGATTCGAGCAGAACGCAGACCTTATCATGCCGATTCACTCAATGGCTGATGTAGAGACTGCAAAAGCGACTGGTAAAGTCGGCATTTTCCTTGGTGCTCAAAACTGTTCTCCAATCGACGATGAGATTGGTCTTATCGAAGTGATGCGTAAGCAAGGTCTGTTGATCATGCAACTGACGTACAACAACCAGAGCTTATTGGCAACGGGTTGCTACGAAAAGAACGACACCGGTATTACTCGCTTTGGTAAACAAGCCATCGAAGAGATGAACCGAGTGGGCATGATCATCGATATGTCTCACAGTGCCGAGCGCTCAACACTTGAAGCGATTGACTTGTCTTCTCGCCCTATTTGTATCAGCCACGCGAACCCAACGTTTGCTCATGATGCACTGCGAAACAAATCAAACGATGTGATTAAAGCCCTAACCGCACGCGGCGGCCTAATCGGATTCAGCTTATACCCATTTCACCTACCAAACGGCAGCCAATGTACGTTGGAAGACTTCTGCCAGATGGTTGCGACTACGGCTGACATGGTCGGCGTAGAGCACCTCGGTATTGGTAGTGACCTATGCTTAAACCAACCTCAAGCCGTTCTTGAATGGATGAGAAATGGTCGTTGGTCTAAAGCAATGGACTACGGTGAAGGCTCTGCGAACAACTCAGGTTGGCCAGATGCGTTGCCTTGGTTCTGCGGTAGTGCGGGTATGGAAAACATATATAACGGATTGATGCGTCATGGTTTTAGCGAGTCTGAAGCTGGGCAAGTCTTGGGAGAAAACTGGTTTAACTTCTTGAAAGATGGCCTAGAGCCTCAAAGCAAGGGTTAACGGTTTCTCGCGAGCCATCATCGAATTAGCAGCCTTGTAACAAACGTTCAATGAGCAAGTGCTGCTTAAACCAATTTCACTATTCAAAAGGAACAACGGTCTATTTCGCAACGCGGTAACCCAAACATGGATTAGCCTGCCCAACACAAAAAATAATAGGGCAGGTGTTAAATACACCCTTGTAGTCATCATTTAAATGACAGCTGCAAAGAAACCTCTGGAGTCAGAGTATGTCTGATTTAACCAATAGCGTGAAATCTTCTAGCTTAAATGCGGGTCAAGCACACACAGCAATTAATGCAAAAAACAACACAAACGAGTCTGAGTCTACGTCAGACAAATTAGGTCTATCCAACCCAGCACTTTGGTACAGCGGCGGTTTTATCGCTCTGTTCGTGGCACTTGCTCTATTTGATGGCGAGCTGTTATCAAGCTTAGTAAATACTGGCTTTGCATGGTCTGTAAAAGTATTCGGTCCTTACTGGCAAATGCTTCTTCTTCTGACTTTTCTTATTGGTCTTGGCCTAGCGGCAGGGCGAACAGGCAAGGTTATTCTAGGCGGCATCGCTAAACCTGAAATGGACGGCTTCCGTTGGATGGCGATCATCTTCTGTACGCTACTGGCAGGTGGCGGTGTATTTTGGGCCGCGGCCGAGCCTATTGCTCACTACGTTAGCCCACCACCATTGTACGGCGCACAAGAAAACGCACAGCAAGGCGCGGTGAATGCGTTATCGCAATCCTTCATGCACTGGGGTTTCTTAGCATGGGCCATCGTCGGTAGCTTAACGTCTATCGTGGTTATGCACCTTCACTACGATAAAGGCTTGCCGCTTAAACCTCGTATTCTGCTTTACCCAGTGTTAGGCGAGCGTGCACTGAAAGGTCACACAGGCGCACTGATTGATGCATGTTGTATTGTCGCAGTAGCGGCGGGCACCATTGGTCCTATCGGCTTCTTAGGCTTGCAAGTGAGCTACGCACTGAACGCACTGTTTGATATTCCAGATGGGTTCACAACGCAGCTGATCATCATCCTGTTCGCTATCGTTTTATACACATTATCGGCATTAAGTGGTCTTAACCGCGGAATGCAAATGCTAAGCCGTTACAACGTAATTTTGGCGATGGCATTGATGGTCTACATCCTGATCTTCGGCCCAACAAACTTCATCTTCAATGGCTACATTCAAGGTGTGGGCAGCATGATTGATAACTTCATCCCAATGGCGACTTACCGTGGTGACGAAGGCTGGTTGAGCTGGTGGACAGTATTCTTCTGGGGTTGGTTCTTAGGTTACGGCCCAATGATGGCAATCTTCATCGCTCGTATCTCACGCGGTCGTAGTATTCGCCAACTGGTATCAACCATTAGCCTGATTGCACCGTTTGTTACTTGCTTCTGGTTCACGATTGTTGGTGGCTCTGGCCTTGCGTTCGAAATCGCAGATCCAGGCAGCGTAAGTAAAGCGTTTGAAGGCTTTAACTTACCAGGCGCGCTACTGGCGGTAACGCAACAGCTACCGTTGCCAATGCTTATCTCTATTTTGTTCTTGATCTTAACCACGATCTTCATCGTAACGACCGGTGACTCAATGACTTACACCATCAGTGTGGTGATCAGTGGTGAGACAGAGCCAAATGCAATTATTCGTACCTTCTGGGGTGTGATGATGGGGGTAACAGCGTTAATTCTGATTTCGCTAGGCTCTGGTGGTATTTCAGCGCTGCAATCGTTCATCGTAATTACAGCGGTTCCGGTGTCCTTAATCTTGCTGCCATCGCTTTGGAATGCGCCTCAAATCGCAATCAAGATGGCGAAAGAGCAAGGTTTATAAAAGAACTGTCTCTATAAAAGAGCAACCTCTACGACAGAACGAGCTCTATAAAGAGAAAGCACTTTAAAGATATTGATTTAACAAGCAACAAATCAGCCTTCGAAAGAAGGCTGATGCAAAAACTCCGAAAGGAAGAGTAAAAACCGTACTGGTGAAGATACATCGGACGGCAACTATTTAGGTGAAGAGACCTAGTCAGGACAAATAATAAGGGGCGAGTTCACTTGCCTCGATAACATCAATAACGATTAGAAACGTGAAAGCTAACCAACATACTGTCGCAACAATGCTTCAAATGACGGCAACGATCGGTTCTGAATGGCTAGCAAAACCCTTATAACTACAAAGGTGGTGAGCAAAATGGATGCACATCGTTCTACCTACACTGAATCAGCACTACGTGACGCAACGGTCGTCATGGCACCGGAAAGACTGGGTGCTATGCACCAAACACGTATCAGCTTCGTAAGAACTCTGATTCGTAAAATGGCGCAACAGCAATGGAAAGTGACTAAGCATGAGTGGCAACTGGACGCTCAAGGTTTTGGTCATGTTATCTATAAGCTAGAGACGCCAGAGTATGTTTATCATTTGGTTGTTTTCTGCGATGAGATTGCAGACGACGAACGAAATGACCGTGTAATTGCTGAAAAGTGGGACGTAACGTTTGCTCTTGTTCTTGGTGATGTTGATGTCATCCTACTTGAGAGACTTCGTGCGAATGTACCGCTACAAGAAGCAGGCCGTAACCCTAACAATGTGCTTGTTTTAGCACGTGCCAACAAAAGTGTACGTGTGTTTGAACATATTGTTAGTCACTTGGCTAAAGGTGTTCAACCAACGCCAAAAGAGCTAGCGGAAGTTGGCTACATCCTACGAACCACAGCGGTTTATGGTAATGGTAAGTTTGGTATTGCTGACTTCAAAATCTTGGAAAAGAACCCTGATTTTAATCAGTCGTTCAGTGCTCAAATGTGTGCTGTTTATATGCTGCGTGAGTTCAGCCTAGATTGGGTTCACTATCTAGCGGAGCAACAAGGCGGTGAACAAGCGATTACTTTGCACAGAGGCTTACAACGCTACTTAGGTGTGGGTAATGCTACTGGTTTAGGCATGGCGCCATATCTGATTAACCACCCAAGTATTGTCGATCAATGGATGACGACTCGTGAACATGCATTAGCTGACGTATTAGCTAATCACACGGATACGGCATTGATTGAGCCATTACGTACATTAGTTAAAAAAGCGATTTGTCATTTAGAACAAGTCGTTACCATCAATGAAAACCAGCAAGCGCTAAACAAAGCCGCTGTGGATGAGTTGAAACACGCAGAGCAATCGCTAGAAGAGTCTGTCAGTCAATGTGATACGTGGGCGCAGTTAGTTGAACAATCTAAGCACATGAGTATGGAAGCCCAAGAAATCCTTATCTCATGCTTGATGGAATTGTACCCAGAATTAGTGGACGCCCATCAAGAGCAAATGAATTGTAGCGAAACACTGTCGCTTCCTAGTGGCAAAAAGATTCAAGACCTTCTTGTTGTATTAGAAGAAAAGTACCGTTGGGCGATCACGACCGACTTTACCAAAGCTGAGAACAACTACTGGTTCTGGTATCGCTCTCAAGACAAAGAAGAGCCAAGGCTCGGTGTACGAGGCGAGGAGCTAGGTGAAGAGCGTGAACTGCCGTTGGATATCGGCCGTCAAGCTTACCGTTTGTACCATGCTTTATTGCAGTTTGCGCCAGAGCTTTCATTGGCTGAGTTCCTTGTTAAGCAGCCACAGCATCGTGCTATTGCACGTCGTGTATGGACGCTAGGCAACAAGGCGATGGGCGACATTCAAATGAATGTGTTGCATCAAGATTCGCCACCAATGCACTTACTGCGTTGCAAGCTTGCGATGTTTGGTGCGACTAAGTTTGATCCTCGCTCAGACCGTTGGGTACGAGTGACGTTTTTCCAAGGTGCGCCACTGCTTGATGAAATTCATCAGGACGAATGGGTGTTCCCAGTCTTACCAAGTGAAGCGGAGCTCGCTGACTCTCAAAAATCTACTACACACATCAACGCTCAACATGGAGGTAAATCGTTATGATCGTTTCTCACAATGAACTGGTAGCGGCCGTCAATAAAGCCTTTCTGGGTATGCGTCGTACATGTGGTGAAGCCGATGTGATAGCGAACATGGTGGCAGATTTACAAATGGTGGGTTTGGATGGTGTTCGTCATTTTAACAATGCGAGCAACTTCATTGGGCTAGAAGACGATTGCCCAGTGGACATTCAAGTGCTTAGTGACAACACGGTTGAAGTTGACCTGCACAAGGCAAGTTTAGCGTGCCACCTTCCAGTGGTGATGGATTACGCGATTGAAAAAATGGTCGGCAAGAAGACGTTGAAAATTGAGCTCAACAACTGTCATAACCGCTGGCTAGCGTACAGCGAGCTTGTGAAACTTGCCGCGAAAGGCATCGCGTGTACTGCACGTTGGGACAATGGCTCCAACCCTAAGAGTACTTTGTATGTGCTTAACCGTGGTTGCGTTGCACCAGAACTGTTTTTATCAGATTTGCCTCTGGCATCGGACGATCATATCCACAATATGACCATCGAGCTTTCCGTCCAGGATTTCGATATCGAACGTTTGTCAGATGGCTACCAAACACACATTGAATCGGAAGCGCTTTTTAAAACTCAAGAGAAGGCGTGGAACGAGGGCATTGAAGTTGACGATGGAGAGTGGGGCGCGTTGAAAGAAACGGCGACGGCTATCCTTGTTGAAAACAGTCAACGTTCAATTCAAGGTGCAGGTGAGCTAGAAGCTTCCTAGCTATAAGTTATAGAAACTAAGTTTATAGAGTATTAGTTTATAGATCTTTGGCTTATAGAAACTGAGCCGATAAAACCTGAGCTTATTGAACCTATAAGCATCATCTACAATAGATAAAACCAAAGAGCTTAACGTATCCTCACCTCGTTAAGCTCTTTTTATTTGTGCCGCACTTTTATTCTTCCTCTCAATTGGTTACACCTTAAACTCTCTGTTTTGACACAAGTTGTTACGCGTTGAAGGTAAATTAAGCAATTAGATGAAGCACCTTCACATTCATGTTAAACAAACGGTTTCTTTTACAAGCCACTATGCGTATCTTGCTAACTAAAGGTGCCAACGGGCGCCGTTTTTATTCGTACCGATGACATTAGAATCAGATAAAAAAGGAATGAAGCGTGCAAGCTAACTTTATTGATGGAACCACCCTGTATCGTCAGCACTCTTTTGAGTTGCCACTGGATTACCAAGCAAAAGATGGACAAAAGATCCAAGTCTTCGCACGTGAGCTGGTTGATCTCGCTAAAGATGCGCAAGAACTGCCGTGGTTGATCTACTTTCAAGGTGGACCAGGCTTCCCGTCGCCACGAGTGAGCGGCCAATCAGGTTGGCTAAAGCGTGCATTGCAAAACTACCGTGTTCTGCTTCTTGATCAACGTGGTACAGGCAACAGCACGGTGATCAGCCATGACACTTTGGCGCATTTGTCTCCTAAACAACAAGCTGAATATCTAACGCATTTCAGAGCAGACAACATCGTACGTGACGCGGAAGCGATTCGTGAGCAGTTCGGTGTTAAGCAATGGTCGACGATTGGTCAGAGCTTTGGTGGCTTCTGTACCCTTAGTTATTTGTCGCTGTTCCCACAAAGCTTACAGCGCTGTTATGTGACGGGTGGTATTCCTTCTATCGAGCGCGAAGCTGATGATGTTTATCGTGCGACCTATAAGCGTGTAGAAGACAAAAACAAAGCCTTCTTTGCTCAATTCCCACAAGCGCAAGCTATGTGTCGCGAGATCTCTGATTACCTGCTTAACAACGACGTGAGACTGCCAAATGGTCAGGTGTTTACGGTTGAACAGTTCCAGTTGATTGGTATTAACTTTGGTGGCGGTGAAGCAAACCTTCCTATGTACTTCACACTAGAGAGTGCGTTTGTTGAAGTGAACGGTAACAAGCAGTTGAGCTACAGTTTTCTAAATCAAATGCAGCAAGAGCAGGGCTACCTAACGAATCCTATCTACGCGATTTTGCATGAATCGATTTACTGCCAAGGTACAGCGTCTAACTGGTCGGCACATCGCGTGCGTGAGCAGTACCCGCACTTCAACTACCAATCGGGCAATGAGTTCTGGTTTACTGGCGAAATGGTTTATCCATGGATGTTCGACCAACTAGAAACGCTGAAGCCACTGCGTGAAGCGGCGAACATGTTGGCAGAAAAATCGGACTGGGGCACTTTGTACAACGCAGAGCAGTTGAGCAAGAATACAGTGCCAATGGCGTGTGCGGTTTATGCAGATGACATGTATGTTGAGTTGGATTACAGCCGTGAAACACTGGCGAACATTCCTAACTCGAAAGCGTGGATCACCAATGAATATGAACACAATGGCTTGCGAGTAGACGGCGAGAGAATTGTCGATAAGCTAATGACGATGGTTGAATCGTTGGAAAATCTGCCAAAGTAATCAAGCTATTTACGTTAAAAGCAAGATAGGCTAGAAACAAGAAAACGCTGCATCCGTGCAGCGTTTTTTTTATGTCATCGAACTATTCGATTTAAGGAACTAGGAGGGGTAGCCCTTGAAGCCATTAAGGTTGGATGACGATATCTTGATTTTCAGTGGTCGATAAGCTGGCGCGGTTCTGTTCGATAAGCTGAGCCGCATAAGAGGGAGTCACAGCTTGAATTTCGCCTTTTGAACGAATCGTTAGTGCTTCCCACGCATGGTCACGATATTTGCCTGTCTGTGTATATTCAATAAGTACTCTCATGATTCTTCCATCCGATGTGTGGTTAACGTGCTACTAACATTAGCGCCATTGCTGAGGTTACACACCTGTTAAAAATGGAACATAAGATTAACCAAATGAGAATGCGAGTACCTTGAAAATTGCAGCAACTTGCACTTATCGTAAAGAGTCATGCTTATCGCAAACAGCTGCATTTATCATTAATAGACGTACTTATCGTTAATAGCCGTACTTATCGTAAATAGCGTGTATAAAAAAACGCTGCACAATGGCAGCGTTAAAATGGAGATAGGTTGAAGCTAGATTAGTTGTTTTCTAAACCAACAATCTTGCGTGCAGACATGACTGCACTATCCAAATCGGTCAATCTACCAGCACTTGCTGGACCAAGAACTGATGAATACAAAGCCAACTGCTTCTCGAATGATAAATCTAATTGGTTATATAGATTTTGGCGGATTTGAGCGTGTTGCTGTGGCTTTGCGCTCGACAGGCCTTCCAACGTATCGTAGATGAGTGTAGTTGTATCCATATCTGTCCTTCGTACATCTTTGAAAAATTTTGCACATTATGCACTTGGTGTCATCTTTGTTCTGCGAGATTGATCGCATTATGTGCAGATCTGCTTAATTGTGTAATCAGTTAGTTATAATTGTGTTGTATGAGCAAGGGTGGAAGTGACGGTCGAAAAAGAAAGGAGGCACATTGGCCTCCTTTGGTTTATTGCAATTCACTGTCTGTATGATGTGTCTGTTATCTGATGTTGATGGTGTTATCTCTGCGGTCATACATGTCTGGCGTAGTATGTAAGCCACCTGCATAACCAGCGGCTTCAAGCGTCTCTCTTACTTCACGAACATGCTCTGCGGTTACCGGCTCTTGCCTGTCTCCAAGGTGCAATCGTACGAAGGTAATCAACTCAGCTAGTCTCTGATCCGATAGAACATCTTCAAAGCTTGCCATTGGCATGAAGTTTCTATCTTTGTCGAGATAGGTGGGTTGTAGGCCGCGCACAGTTACCGCAATGGTGTTGAATGGGTCGCTGTGCATGATGATGCCGTTATTCAACAGAGTAGGGGCGATAGGGTCGCGACCTTTACCGTCGTCGCCATGACAGGCTCCACAGGTTTGGCGATAAGTGGTGTAGATTTCAGCTGCGTAAGACTCTTCATCAAACCCTTTAGGCTGCAACGGTACGGCATCGCTGCTTATGGTGTTGTTGATATCACCGCTCAGCAAGTAGTAGGACATCGACTCAATATCTTCACGTGTCATCAAACTCAGACTGTTTTTCACTACGTCTGCCATCCCTGCAAAAGCGGTGCCTTTGTCTGAGTGACCTGTGTGTAAGAAGTCGGTGAGTGTTGCTTCATCCCAACCATCGATATAAAGCTCATTGGCTGTGATATCAGGCGCATTCCAACCGTCAATTAAGTTACCTTGGAAAATACGTTCTGGTATCAGAGCTTGGGCGATATTTCGCGGTGTGTGGCACTCAGAACAGTGACCAAGGCCCGCAACCCAATATTTACCTTGTTGCCATTTCTCAACGTTCTCGACCTTGTCTGTGAGTTCCTCTGGCACTTGATAATCGACGGGGTCGGTGTCCATGAACACAATATTCCAGCCAAGTAGCCCTAAGCGAATATTCGATGGGAACATCATGCTGTTGTCGTCGTTACGACGAGGTACAGCTGTAATTGACTGCATGTATTCCCACAAGTCGACCATGTCTTGGCCAGTCAGATATTGATAAGAGGTGTAAGGCATTGCAGGGTACAAGTAACCGTCCTTACCTTTACCATCGACTAGCGCGGCTCTGAAATCATCAAAGTCATAGGTCCCGATACCTTCGGTAGTATGAGGCGTAATATTGGTTGAATACACGGTGCCGAAAGGGGTCACGAACGGTAAGCCGCCAGCAAAGGGTTCTCCACCTTCTGCACTGTGACAAGCCACGCAGTCACCGGCATGCGCTAAGTACTCTCCGCGTTCAACAGACTCTGCTTTCAGGCTGGCCAGTTTTTGCTGTTCAACTTCACCTGCATGTCGAATGTAGGCGCCGAGTGCGAGTATCTCGTTTTCGGTCAGTTGGCTATCAAATGCGGGCATAAGATTGTTCAAACCATAGTTGATGGTGTGTTGGATCTCTTCAATACTGCCTCCGTGTAGCCAAGTATCATCGGAAAGGTCGGGTACCCCAATCGCTGGGTTGGCGACCGTACCATCAGCATGACAAGACGAACAATATTTAACGAATAAGGTCTTACCTAGCTCGACTTTAACTTCGGGTACATCGGTGTGACGCTGGTTAAGAGACGCTAGATAGTAAGAAACCTTCGCAACTTCATCCGGACGCATGATTTCGCTCCAACCCGGCATCGCACCATTTCGCCCTTTGGCAATGGAATGGATGACAGCCTCATCACTCCCGCCATATAACCAGTCTTGGTCGATAAGGTTAGGGAAATGTTTCTGGCCTTGTGCATTGTCTCGGTGACACGCTGCACAGTGCGTTTGGAACAGGATCTGACCGCTGTTAACGATCTCAGGAATAGCAGCTAATCCCTCTAACGTGGTTTCACTGGTTTGTGCAAATTGTTCATTGAGAGTGGTGGATGGTGAACTGAGCTTATCATCGCTTTGCTCCCAATCGACCAAGCCTTCCCATTCACCGAGTCCAGGGTAGAGCACCAAGTAGCCTGCAGAAAGTAAGAAGGCGACCGCATAACTGACAAACAGCAGTTTAGGTGGCGGTGCGTCTTTCTCTTCAATGCCATCAAAGGTACCAATGGTGTGGTCATGATCGGCCTTGTGATTGCTTCGCCAGTATTTAACGACAACCGATACCATCAGAACAAAGAATATTAAGGTTAATAATACCGCCCATAAATTCCAAAAAGTGCTCATTGTGATACCTCCTGTGACGTATCTTTACCAAGGCTTTGCAGGTAACGAATTAGCGCTTCACCTTTGGTTTTACCTCTTATTTGCAATCTCGCATCGCCAATCTCTTTGTCGGTGTAAGGCACGCCTAATGTACGTAAGGCTTCCATTTTGGCGCTGATATCATCCCCAGTTAGCGTTTGCTCAAATAGCCACGGGTAAGAGGGCATGATAGAGGTAGGCACAACTCTACGAGGGTTCACGAGGTGAATGACATGCCATTGGTCAGAATATTTTCGGCCTAAGTTTGTTAGGTCAGGACCGGTACGTTTAGAACCCCACAAGTTTGGAAACTCATAGATATCATCCGCTTCTTTGTTCGGGCGACCATTACGTTTCACTTCTGGTTCTAAAGGACGAACCATCTGAGTATGGCAAACATGGCAGCCTTCACTGATGTAGATGTCTCGCCCTGCTAACTCAATAGGTGTGAGCGGCATCGCTAAGCTGCCTTCGGCGATATCGTCTCCACGGACGATGCTTGGCACAACCCAAACCAATAAAGAGAAGGAGGCGACAACAACGGTCGTCAAAATCAAAATGACGATTGAATGTGTAAAGTCTTTACTCATCATTTAAGCCCCCTCATTAACGGTGTGCTTAGCGTTATGTACGGTGGGCATACGAACCGTTTTGTACAAGTTGAATGCCATTAAGAACAAGCCGAGGACGAACAGTGCGCCACCAAAGAAGCGTAAGAACAACCAAGGTGCTTTGAAGTCCATTGCCTCTACAAAACTGTAAATCAGCTCGCCGTTTTCATTTTGAGCGAGCCACATATAACCTTCACCGATGCCTGCAACCCAAAGTGCTATCGCATAGAGAGCGACGCCGGCATGAGCGAGCCAGAAGTGCCACTTAATCAGTCGAGGCGACCAAAGATCGGTTTGGCCCCACAAGCGTGGAATGAAGTAGTAAAAGACGGCTATCCCTGACATTCCAACCCATCCTAGTGCTGCGGAATGTACGTGGCCGATAATCCATTCGGTGTTGTGTGCCACCATGTTGAACCAACGAATGGCAAGCAGAGGGCCTTCGAACGTTGCCAAGCAGTAGTAAAGAATCGCTGAGAAAAAGAATAAAAGAATGTAGTCGGACTTCAGCTTTTCTTTGTTTTGTAGCAGGGTCATTGCGCTATTGAACGCACCAGCCCACGAAGGGAGCCATAGGATCAACGACATCACGATTCCGATGTTCTGAATCCAGATGGGAACGGAAGAATAAACGAGATGGTGTGTTCCGGCCCATGTGTAGAAACCGACCAAGCCCCAGAAGTGGATCACAGACAAGCGGTACGAATAGATAGGTCGATCCGCCGCTTTGGGTATGAAATAGTAATTCATACCAATGATACCCGCGGTCAGTAAGAAACCGACGGCATTGTGTCCCCACCACCACTGAACAATCGCATCTTGAGCGCCTGCAAATACAGAGTAGGACTTCATCGCTAATACGGGTATCGCGAGGTTATTGACGATGAAAATCATGGCCACAACGATGATAAAAGCCGCAAAGAACCAGTTTGCCACGAAGATATGGCTGACCTTCCGCTTAGCAAGCGTGCCAAAGAACAACACCGCATAAAGCACCCAAACCAGCACAATCATTAAGTCGATTGGCCATTCAAGCTCTGCATACTCTTTTGAGGTGGTGTGGCCTGCGGGTAGCGAAATGACTGCAAGTAAAAGAATGAGTTGCCAGCCCCAAAATACCATCCATGAAAGGCTTTTGTTGAACAAATTACAGTGGCCAGTTCGCTGGGCTATGTACAAAGACGTACCCATTAAAATATTCACGACGAAGCCGTATATCACACCAGAGGTATGTAGCGGGCGCAGTCGACCAAATTGGAAATATTGGGAATCGAAGTTTAAGACTGGCCAATATAATTGCGCGGCGAGAATCACGCCGATGATCATACCTACGATCGCCCACACTAAGGATGCGACGATGAAGTACTTCACGACCTTAATGCTGTATTGCGTTGTCACTTGTTCCATAACAAGGCTCCTTGCCTAGAGGTTTTGAACCGCTGACTTAATTTTATTCGTTGACTTCGTTTGAATCGCCGACCGAGCTTGAATCATTGCCCAGCATTGAATAGAAATAGGAAATATCACGGATATCTTGGTCTGAAAGCGTGTCGGCCTGCTGCTGCATGAGAATCGCTAAGCCACTGGTTCTTTCGCGTGTCTGATAATCTTTCAGTGAAGAGATCAGGTATCCCACTTTTTGGCCGCGAAGGTTCGGGTAGGGGTCTTGTGTTGAGATACCATCAACGCCATGACAAGTCATACACACTTTGGCTTTCTGCTTACCCAATTCGAATTGCTCTTTGTTAACTTCAGCAGAAACAGGAAACATGACCAACGTCATTACTAGGGTAGAAAGTGTCGCCATGGGGTTAAATTTTTTTATATTCAAACTCATTCTCGATTCCCTTGATTATGAAATGAGTAAGCTTTTTAAGATCAACGCACGAGATCAACTGGTGAAGTAGAAACGACTGGAACCCGTTATTAAGTTTCTTAAAGCTGCTTACGTTCGATTAAAGGTTATGCAGCAACCAGCATTCTCGCTACTTACTTACTCATATTTATTGTTAATTTTGTTGTTTGATACGTATTCATGGGGGTTATTGGATTACTTCTAACGTTCAAAATACATGTTTTTATCGCGAGACGGTCGAGAGGTAATGTTCAGGCGGGCAGGATTGTTGAACAATTGTGGCGGTCGAAGAACGAAAGGAAAGAAAGATAACCTGATGAGACTGATTGGATGCTTGGGGCTTGGCACAAAGCGATACCTTTCAATCCGAGTGGTATCGATACAAGTTAAATGGTCATTTTAGACTAGACTCAAATTAGTGACCTTTTTAAATGGAGTTTAGAATGAGAACTGTATTCCTGTTTGTGCTCTGGTTTTGCTCGTTTTCGATTTTTGCAGCCTCAGAGTTAACTGTGTTCGACCACTCCGGTAAAAAGCATGCATTAAGTAGAGAACAACTCCTAACACTTCCTCAGACAGAAATTACCACCACCTTGCCATGGGTTGAGGGTCTGACCGTATATAGTGGTGTGACGTTACAAGCTGTGCTTGAAGATATGGATTTACCCATATCACCGCAAGTTACTTTCGTGGCATTGAATGACTATAAAATTGCCGTGCCTAAAGAAGATTTCGATACCTATGAACCCATCATTGCGATCAAAAAGAATGGTGAGTTTATGTCTGTGAGAGAGAAAGGCCCTTATTGGTTGATATATCCAATCTCTGCGAACCCTGAGACCAACACCCCTGATTTCCATGCCAAGATGATTTGGCAGATTCGTGATATTCACCTGTAGAGGCTAATTATGAAGAAGCTGTTGTCTATGGCCGCAATCAAAGTCGTTGTTTTGTCTTTGGCCGTGGTTGTTCTATCCGTCAATATCTACAGTGTCACTCGAATTAATGACATCAACAAGAGCTTTTCTAACCGCCAAAATGAGGCCACTTGGTTTGTTTTTCAACTCGTCAAAGAGTATGCAAACTTCTTGATGGTTAGCCACGCAAAGACGATCGATTATGATGAACTTTGGTTGGCTTATGACATTACATGGAGTCGTTTTGATATCCTGATCAACAGCACTGAATCGTCCAATTTCATTCGCTCAGCAAATTTTAAGCCGTACTTTACCGCAGAGTTTGAAAAGTTTAAGTCGTTAGAATCATCAATCAAATTGGTCAGTACAGGGCAATTACCAAAAGAATCGCTGCAGAAGAAAGTCGATATTTGCTACACCACGCTGGTCGAATTTATTAACGAAAAGTTTCGATTACAAAGCCCAGTTATCGAAGAAAATACGTCCATGGTAGGCAAATTTGTTGTTGTTCACCAAATCAGCACTGCCTTTCTTGTGTTGGTATTGTTGATGACAGGCATCATTTTCTATCTCGACTTTGCCATCAAACGAAAACTTCATTCTACCGACTTCATTACTGGCTTTCGCAATCGAGTCTCGCTCATGCAGTTTGTTAAGAACAGCTATCCAACAAACGGTAACTTCGATCTTTACTTTGTACGAATCAGAAACCTTAGTGAGATAAACCAAAAGTATGGACTTGAATATGGAGACTTGGTGGTGAGTTCAGCTGCTAAGTCCCTGACGGCAAAGGTACCGGAAAGTACTATCTCGTTTCGTAGTAGTGGCAGCCAGTTTCTATTCTTCATTCCTGAGCAATTGTACACAAGTGATGAGATACAGGAAAAATTCAATGACGTGCTTAAGGATTATATCTCTGCGGGCAATTTAGAATTGATGATTGACGCTGTAGTCAGGCATAAGAAGAACATCAGCTCTAAAGATATGATGGAGCTATTAACG